>JAAYTW010000182.1 GCA_012517955.1 Candidatus Zixiibacteriota bacterium
GAATTATATATCAGAGGGGTTACAGACCAAAACGGCAAGTTTGAAACGCCATTATCGCTGGCTAAAAGCGGCCAATTATATGTAACCGCCGTTGCCGATAATTTTATTCCAGCGCTCGACACAGTGATGATTCGCGAGCAGGTCGGTATAGATAATCCTGTATCGACCGCGAATCAATTCTATCTGGCGGACGCTTATCCCAACCCCTTCAATTCTTCCACCCGGATTAAATTCGGTTGTAAAAATTCGGGACAAATCAAATTGGAAATTTTTGACATCGCCGGCCGTAAGGTTACCACTCTCGCCGACGGAAATTTCGAGGCGGGCGACCATGTGTTAAGTTGGGATGGTCACGACGATTATGGTCGAACGGTCGCCAGCGGAATATATCTATATCGCTTAACCGATAACGGGCGGGTACTGACCAAAAAAATGATTCTGCTTAAGTGATAGACTCATCCAATTTGATAAAGCTGATAGCGCGCTGTTTGATATTCAAGACGGCCGTTCATACGGACATACTCGACAATCCACCGGACACCGTCCGCAATCCGCGAAAATTCCGGGGCGTCGCCGAATTGCGACTGCTCGGAAAATTCATCAACCACCCGATTATCAACTAAAAAATAATCTATTCCGCTCTGACGGAGTGAATTTTCGAGCCGTACGCTGTCGACAGTGAAATCGACAACCTTTTGCTCAGTTGGGTTGACATACATAAACAACCTATCAAGATAAAATCCGTCGGCGCGATTCCAGTTCGAACATAAGATGCCGACAACCGCATTTTTGGGGAGAGCGGTGTTGGCATATTGCCAGATTTCGTAGTATGGCAGAGCCTTTTGTTTTTCTCCCGAACCCGGGTTATTCGGATCGAGCGAGGCCGCTTCTGCAAGGAAAACCTCGCGGTCAATAAAACCGGCGGCGGTTTTTATCCTCATACTATTGTCTCGAAACGATTGCGCTATATTTACGGCGATTAACATAGAAGTCGCGATTATTAATACCGGATTAACGCTTTTGATTTTTGCGGCCGCACGATAAGCTATATAGGCCGCCGCAAACGCAAACAATAAAACCGCCGGCAGCAAATACCTGGCATTCGCCCAGACCGCGTACCAGACAAAATAAAATACAGCCGCCACGAACAGAGTTCGTTTAATCACCTTGGGGTGATTGCCAAAGACCAGAAAAATCGGCAGGAAAATAAGCGGTAACGGACCGATGCGGCCACGGAATAAATCGGGCTGGTATACGAGTTTAAAAGGCGATATGATAAAATCGAGAATGCCGCGGTCAACCGACGCAGGCATGGTCGCCTTATTGAAATCGTTAAATATATTAGGCCAATACAGAGAATGAAAAATATCATTATAAAAAGGATAAACGGGATTGCTTGTTTCAATGTAAGCTTTAAGATACCAAGGTATCGCCAAAACGGCCGCCCCGATAATAAAATAAGCAAAATCCCGCAATCGCGGACGGTCTATAATCACCGCCATAGTTATGGCCAGCCCGAATATCAAGGCGTTCGATTTCGTCCCAGCCGCCAATCCAGTGAATACTCCGGCAAGCGCCAGATACTTGGCTTGCTTGTTTTTGAGATAATCGAAGTACAAAAATATCGCCGCCATACAAAAACCGACGGCTAAGTAATCATTTTTCGAATCGGATAAACCGGCCACATAAAGCGGCAAAGCCGCCAGAAAAATCAATCCATAATACGATGGGGTATTTGTAAAGCGCCTTAATTCTCGTGCCAAATATAGAATCGTTATTATAGCTATAAGAAACACGAAAAATTGTGCGGCCTCCCATGATATAATAGCCGCAATCGGCGTAACCAATAGTTCGCAGTTTAAGGCGGTTGCCGAAAAAGCGATGGTCGGGTAAAATGGGATTCCGCCCGATTCAATCCATAATTTGGGAAGACCCAAATGATAATAAAGAGTATCGTTTTTGATAGGGGGAGATAAGGCCGCCAGACCATTAATCGCAAATAGAATAGCCGCCAGAATTAATGGAAAGGCGAATTCCTTTTTTAATTCCACCAACAACGAAGGCAAAAGGCGAAAACCCGCTATCGCAAATAGCCCGCAAAAGACCAGAATCGCAATAAAATAAATCGGCCCAAACAGTTTCAATAAACCACCTATAAAAAGAATCACGATGCCCAGCCCGCATCCTAAAAAAAACGCAGAATGGAAATCGGCCTTATAATTGAAAATCCGTCCAGCCAATACTTGCCCCAACCCAGCCAAAGATATGCATAGTCCCAAACCGGCAAATATGTCAATTATCAATTTCATAAGCCCAGCAGACTTCTAATCCGAGCCAAACGAGTCATAAATAGACTGATAAAATAACCGCCAAACGCCAATATCAGGTAAATGGCGATAAACGAATTAATCAGTTTTTTTTTGCGTTGCTCTTTTGTCATTGTTAACACAGCGTTTACGGTTTCTATATCCAAGAGTCAAATGTCCCCATAGTATATAATCGAACATTAAATCGGGCCAGGCGAATTTCGCGGTTTTTCCGGCTATTAGCGAGGCGGTTTTCAGGGCCGCGGCGTTGATAGTAACGCGCGAAATCAGTCTATCGAAAAGACCAGGGTTAAAACCAGGGGCGGCTATTCCTAATTTTCGTGATGGAAGTTGTTTTAAAAAATAGGGATGTTTATTAATCAGATATTCAAAAGAATTTTCGCCGAAGGAATAAAAATCGGCCGCCAGCGACTGTATCGTTCGGCGATGGTGATGATAAGTAATGGCATCGGGTTCATACTTAATTGACACGCCCGATTCGACAAGTCTCAAACCAAAATCGATATCCTCTCCTCCCCAACCGATAAAATTCGGGTCGAATCCGCCGATTTTCATAAATAATCCACGATCTATTCGAAAATTATTGCTGGTGAAGTATCGTCCCGGCAAATCCGATGTTCTATCGGTATATTCGTGGCGGCCGCGCGAATAAAGATATCTATCAAGGCTGTCAACATCGGCGTCTTTTGGAGGTTTTACATTGCCGACTTTCACGATCGATGGAGTCAAATCGCTAAGGATACAATCTATATATTCGCGGTCGGGAACCATATCGCCATCAAAAAATATAAGCGTACCGCCGCTGGATTTAGCTGCTCCTTGATTTCGGTTGGCCGACCTCCCCAACGGAGGAGCATTATATATGTATTTAAAAAATATTGGATAGCGCAACTGTTTGAGCATTTCGCCGGCGCCATCGCTGGAGCCGTCATCGGTGATGATTATTTCGAACAACCGAGGGTTTTTAATCTGCTTTCTAAGGCTGTCAAGAGCCATATTCAGGGTCTTGATCTGATTTCTGATTGGAATAATTATACTAATTTCTATCATTTAATGAGGCTTTCATAAATTTTAATCAGCTTATGTCCTTCATTATGCCAGGAATACCTGTCCTTAACGGAGGCGCATCGTTGAGCCGCTCCATTCAATCCAAAGCTTAAGAACTCCGATAACTTTTGTCGATCCGAGTCGAGTGGCTGTTCATCCAACACCAAACCGAGACCGTCTTTTTCGACTATTTCCCGCAAACAGGGCAGTGACGTTACAATCGGCGGAATGCCCGCCGATATATACTGGAACAGTTTTTGAGGCAAAGCTAAACGGTTATTCAAAGCCTCAGCTTCCATCAGTAATAGTCCGGCATCGGCCCCCATAGTGTAAGACATCAAGTTATCCGGCGGCACCATTCCGGTCAGCCGCGTTCGATCCCCTATTTTCAACTGGTCTATCCTTTTTTCTATTTCGGCGCGCAGAGGCCCATCGCCGACAATTACCAAACCGGTTTCGGGAAGTCCCGCAATTAAATCTATCGCGCGCAAAATACCCTGACCCGGCCTTAATATTCCTTGATAAATCAGAATATATTTTGAGTCAAGCCCGCATTCTTTTCGAAAATCTATCGGACGGGCATTGGAAACGCCGGCGGCCGTATTTAGGACCACGAACGGTTCTTTGATTGAATATCGCGCGGAAAGTTCCCTCGCGATAGCGGAATTAATTGTCACAACGGCATCGGCGTTATGAATTAGACGGCTTTCCAGAATGCGCCAGCCGGCTTTAACCAGATTTCGGCCGTTTAACGTGAGTTGTTCAGTGTAAAGTTCTCTTGATTCATAAAGAAGCTTACGATTATTGATTTTAGCCGCCCTGTTGGCGGCCCAGAGGGTATCCAAATCGACCGCGTGATATATATCGGCGTCAAGCGACCGGGCGATTTCAGCCGCGCGTATATTATACTCGATAAAACGACGTTTACGCGATGGCCAGATATGTTGAGGGATTCGATGGATAGGAGCGCCCTCGAAACTGGAAGAATCGGCTCCGGTCGTCGCGATTATATCAAGCCGCCAGCCTCTGTCAAGAATATCATGACAGATCAAACGAGCCCTCGAATCAAAATCAAAAGGATTTAAAATGAAAAAACAGATTCGCAACGATTTCTCCAAAATCCGCTGATTTCGGCAAGCGATCCGATATAGGCTTTTTGCCGCCCGGCTTTTGCAAGCAAGTATTGATATGCCTCGTACCAACCGGGATAATCGTTATCATAGGACGAAGTATTATGCCAGTCTATAATAAGCAACCCGTGGTTGATTTCGCACGAGGCGATAATCTCATCGATAAATTGGTATCGCCGTTCCTTGTCGGCGATTGTAAAAAGCGCGCAATCCATCAGGCCTATCGGCAATTCGATAATATCAAGGCGGTTCCAATCAGGCAAAGTAAACCCGTATAAGGGAATATTAATCCCCCCCACAAATCCGGGGATAGAATCGCAACCAAGAGACGACGCGTAATCGAATCCGTCAAGATTTCTCCAGAAATCGGGCAAACGACAATCAAGATAATGAGGACGAATACCCTTAATATCTTTGCCTAACCGGCGTTCGATATCTGCCTTATCTTTTTTCAGCCGGTTCGGCATGTTCCAGGTGCCGATTCCGTTATGCAAAGCCAATTCGGTTTTATCAAGAAACAAAGCCAGCTCACGAAAAACGGAATCAAGGTTGTAGGTTGGGTCCCTGCCATCGTTTCGATTCCCCGAAAATATGAACGTTGTAGAACGGTGTCCGCCGGAGTAAAACGCCTCGAAATTACAATATGGGTTTCGTTGACCGAAAAACCGCGAGGCCGTTGAATCAAGCAATCCTTGCCAAGCGCTGGCCGGATTTTGCCGGCGACCATTTTTATATAACGCCCCGAACAACGCCTTCAGGCTTCCCGGGATTTTCCTTTTTAGAATATCGATATCGTGGCTTAACCCAAGAGCGAAAGTCCCATTATTAGGCCAGGGGGTTTTTGGGGAAAAATCGGAAGGAATTTTACGGCACATTTTTAACGTTTGCACGAACAGGCGGATAAACTCATTAAATTCCGCTTTGGGTGTAACCGGTATCCTTATACCTTTTGTTTTCGGATTATTATGGGCATCGAGCGCATCTACAAGATAAAGGCTCATAGCATCGATTAGGTCAAACGCATACCGGCGTCCCTGGATATCGAACAGTTGGCCATTTACATTGCCGGGAAGATAAAACGCTATTTCATCAATTTCATGAATTCGCCATCCCTCTAAAGCGGCCATAGGCTGCCAGGGGATATAGATTGAATCAGGCGTTTGTTCTCCGCCATAGACGATGTCGGCGTTTTCTGCTTTGGGATACAACCTGATTCCCGAGGCGGAGGCGATTAGGGCCATAATGTATTTAGCTCTATTGAGCCATTTGCTTGGGCAGGCCAAATTATATGACAATTCAATCATTACCGATGCCTTTCAGTTTCATCAACGCTCGATAAATCTTGCCTTTCAATGTAAAAGCACGTTCTACCTGCAAATGAGGCCGCATTTCCGAACCAAAGGACCGTTTAAAATCGCCAATCGACTTTATATCGCCGCCCAGTAAATCCCAGTTAATGATGTTCGCCTCGAATAGTTCCTGCCCGATTGACAACATTAAAAATTGATTTACGCCATAAGGTTGCGCCTCGGGAAGAGAACCGGCCAGCCAGTCGTAGGCGTAGCCGTGAGCAATCAATTGGGTCCTGAACGCCACAAGCTTATCGGCTTGATAAGCGGCATAGGTTTTAGCCAGGCCGATTTCAATAAGTTTATTCACCCACAAAGCAAGCCGTGATTCAACCAACGGTGGATTCAAGTTTCGACGTCTGAAAGTCTCCATATAAATATTATAAGGAAATTCTCCAATCAATTTGACTGCGATTTTCGATTTAAATGCTTTATTAAGTTTGTTTTTCACGTCTTCGAAACAATTTTTGCGAAGATTTTCAAAAGTTTCCGGCTTTAGATAATAAGTCAATCTGTCGCCTTTCTTCCAAAAATCGAATTCCTTTTTTGATGTAAATTCCGGGGTCAGGCTGAAAATTGCCAGGTCGACTTTATGTTCAAGATACTTTTCCATCGTATTGATTACGCGCGAATCGGGCTCTAATCGCGCGGGGCCATAATATTGAAATAATTTCGGAATTGTCATCGTATTGATGCCATATTTTATATTCAACATAAAATTAGCCAAAGCGGCGACACGATTTTCCTTTATAAATACAAGTGGGCATGGTTGCAATTCGAGCATTTCGGCGGCTATTCGTAGAAATTCGGGGTTGTAAAAAACCGAGCCAGGAAAAGATAACAACTCCTCGGACACCAGTTTTTTATATTGGCTAAAATCCGTTATTATTGAAATTGCTTGGGTCAAATTTATCTGATTACGGCGATTTTACCGGTGCCGGATTGGCTTTCCGATTTCACATAGAAAAAATATATTCCTGCGGCGACCGGTTGATTATTTTGGTTAGAAAGATCCCAATAATTAGATGAGCCGCTATAGACAAACCGTTTTATCAAATCACCGGCGACGGAATAGATGGATATTTCCGATTCGGCCGGGACCCGTAAAAAATACACCCTAGTGTCACCGGCCCGGACATTGGCGGGATTGGGATAAATGTTCATATCGGTTAAATCAGCCGATGGTTGCACGTAGCCCGATTCATAAATTGACAAGCCGCCGGCCGTCCCGA
>JAAYTW010000183.1 GCA_012517955.1 Candidatus Zixiibacteriota bacterium
GAAACGAACTCGAACACTGTTTCCCGAGTAAGCGTTCAAATCGAATTGCATTTGGGTCCAAGCATAATCGCCCGACCAACAGGGGGTCCCGGCTGTCCAGGGATGGCTATATCCGCCGATTGTCGTATAAGGATAACCATCCACGGGGGTTATTCTGGTATAGGCTCCGCCATTAACCGAAATTTCCACGATTGCGCCATCCCAGGCGGTGGTGGTAGTCGAATTTTCGATTTCGGCCCACATCCAGAAAGTTAAGGCAGCCTGTGATGTCAAAGTAATTTCCGGAGTGACAAGGCCGCCGTCGGATAAAGAAGAATAAGTACCGGTCGATGATGAACTGCCGCATTTCCATGAGTAGGTTCCGCCCGTTGTGTGATTGCGATGGTTTCTGATTGCCCACTGGTCGGTATAGCCGCTGGTAACGGCACTGTGAGTCCAACCATTAGTGCCACCTTCAACATTGTCGACAAAGATGGTGTCGAAAGTTCCAACGTAAAATGAATGGTATCCGGATTCGGGGCTGTATTTAGTATTGTGCAAAGCGTCGGTGGCATAAATCCGATAGCTTACGGTTGTGCAGCTTGACTGTCCGGGAATGTAACCGCGATAATTCGAGCCACCGATATTGGTCATTAGAACCGGCGAATAAGCTCCGCCGTTTGACCAGTAAATGATAGTCGTATCGATTGAGGCTTCGGTGGATGTGATTACCGCATCGACCTGATAAGCGGAATTTGACGGCGTATTGCCAAGCGGAGTGTGAGTTATAAACACGCCGGTTTGAAGCGCGGGGCAATCCATGTTATGGGCGCCAAACCCGGCGCAAATTTCGGGATAGTGTGGCGTGCCGTTGTAAATATTACCGTCGGTATCATCGAGGGTAAGATAGTCGATTGTGATAGTCGGGGTAATAGAGCCGTCGTTAGCCGTGCGTAAAAGCATGGCGTTAATAGCCAGATTCGAAATAATGCTTCTGTATGTTGACGGATATGTAGCCGCTAACTCGTTCCGGGTGCTCCAGACACATCCGGAGAGAAGTTGGCCGCATTCGTGAATTTCGCCGGTACAGGGATATTGATAGTTATTATCGGCGGTTCTTAAAGCTTGAGAGCAGTTACCGGTAAATCCCAAACCTAATTGGGGTGTATCACTTATCAAAACGCCCATGACATCGCCCATACCTTCGCCGTATTCATCCTGGCCGCTGCCAGCCATCTCTACAAGGTGATGGCCATATTCGTGGTGTATAACCGAGGCGAAAGCGGTATTGGGATAGCTGCCTCCGGCTCGACAAAACGTGAGCGAGACGCCATCATACCAGGCGTTGCCGGGGCAGTAGTAGCTGTCGTTGTCATTTACATAAACCGGGAAATTGGTTTGGGTATAAACAGTCGGATAGGTCGGATTATATGTCAGGGCGTAATCGCGCACGACGTTGGCATGTAAGTAGCCGTTGACTTCGGCGCGGGTGTATTCGGTGTTCGACGGGTTGAACAGGAATGTTGCCGGTCCGGGAGGAGTAACCGATTGGGACAACTGTGAATTTGACCCGGCCTGGTTGGTCACGTAAAAGTATCTGCCCTTTATCTGCGAAATAACCGTGACCGCCGAACTGCCGCTATTGGTGATAGTGAATTGGCCGGTCGCGTCGGCATAAGCCGAATCAGCGCCCGAAATTCTGGCCCAGGCATAGGGCAGAGCGGTTGTTACTTCATTGCCGCATTGCTCGGCGAGATAATTTTCGGTGGCAAGGCCGTTTATTTGGCCGGTAACGTTGACATCAATAAGCTTATTTTCTTTATAAATCACCGCGTTTGTTTGCGGATCGATTATAAATAGAAATTTCTGAGTGGCTGGCGTGCCGTTGTCGGCGGTAAATTCCACACCGAGTTGAGGCAAAGTGGTTTTTGAATCGTGGCCAGCCCAAATAACTAAGCGTGGTTGCGTGTAATTCACTAATTCCGGATAGTTTGACAGAAAAGTTTTTTGTACTTGTTCAAGATTGATACTTGAAGCGGTAGCCGGCGATGGGTCAAAATCACCCAAATCTTTTATATCGCAGGATGCCATCACGGCCGGGTAATCGGCTTGATTAAGCACGAGCACCCTGATTTCGCCGCGGAAAACCGGAATATCGTTTTTGTATTGGGAATAATATACCAGCGTAAATTTATAACGGCCGGTTTCCTGGTCGAACATGACCTGTTGAGTCGAGAGCTTGTCGTTGAATACGCTTACAGGTCTTAAATCTTCTGCGCTAATCCCCAAAAGCGGCGCATAATTTAGTCGTAATTGTTCTGCAGAATTGATGGCCGAAGAACCATGCGCGAATGCCTGCCCATAAATTCGGGCGATGTGATTATCTTGGTGGCAGAGTTGAACATCGGGCGCGACTCGTTTGAGGGCATTGTAAGCTGTTTTGGCGGCTATATCATCGGCAGACCATGCCATAACAGGCATCAAAAGGCCGATAAGAAGACAGGCGAAAATACACCACAACGTTTTGTGAGTTTTCATTATTTCTCCTCTATAAGTAAATTAACATTTGACGCTGTTGGAACAAATTTATCATTCGGGGGTTGTGGCTTGTTGAAATACTCCCTTTGCGACATTTTATTGAAAGATCGCGACTTTTACTTTTCGTTAACCCGTAGGGGTTTAGCATGCTAAACCCCTACGCGGATTTAACAAACAATTACATTTCGCCATGCTACACTTTTCAATAAGCCCGTTGGCGATAATCCCCGATATTCGAGTTCCTGAAGTACAATCAACCAATTAATCAGCCTTCAATCAGGCAAAGAAGCACCGTTACCTTACTATAATAACACCTCGTTATGATGTGTCAAGTTGTTAATAACATTAAACTTGCTGTTAGTCGCATTAAGATTGAGAGATATGCCAATAACTTATTGTGATTCAATGCAATATAAACATATCTGATTTTTGTGTCATTCTGGATACAGGAAGATGGCTATGGGAGAATTAGCAAGGAAGATGTTGAATCAATCAGCGATTTTTCACAAAATCGAGATTTTTGCGAATTTGGGCGTTGTCGGGGTCGATTTTCAGGGCTTTTTCCCAGAGGATTTTGGCCGAATCGGCCATTCCCATCTGGTAGAGCGTCCCCGCCAGATTGTTATACGCAATCGCGTTGTCGGGCGATTGAGCCAGCGCTTTTTCGAAACAAGCGGCCGCTTGAGGATATTTCGACTGAGCCTGATAAGCGAAGCCAAGGTTGTTTAGCGCCCGTAAATCGTTTGGGAGGATTTTTAAGGCGCGTTCGTAGTAAATTTGAGCCTCGGCAAATTGATGACGGGCGGCAAATCGTTCGGCGAGGTCGTAAAGCACCTCAAACGACTGGTCGGAAACGGTCGAAATATCGCCGGTGTTATTCTGTAAAGCGCGAACGCGGTCGATGGCGGCCTGCGGTTCCAATCCGAATGGGGCGGCGATTTTAGCTTTTTCATAGTAAGAAATAGCCTGTTGGTAATCGCCAGAGTCTTCGGCGAGTTTGCCGAGGTTCATGGCGGTTTCCGATTCGGTGGTATCGGCTTGCCATGATTTTTGAAAATAGGCGAGAGCGGAATCGGGCCGGCCTTTTAGATAGAAGTAGGTGCCGATATTGTTCAAAGCGCCGGAAAATGTCGGTGAGATTGCGGCGGATTGACGATACCAATCAATCGCTATGTCGAGATTGCCGCGATAGTAATAGAAGATTCCGATATTATTATAGGCGGATGCCAGTTTTTCCTGACGGGAAAGGGGACGCGGAAGAAACAGTATAAAAATGGCCGCGGCAGTAATTCCGACTATTGATAAAATCGTTTTGCGGTTTTGGGTTTTTATCGTTTCCCATATCAACAAAATCCCCTGGCCGGATAAAATTGTCAGGCTTAGCAGGCCGACTAATTTAAAGCGGCCGATAACAAAAAACAGGGTAACGCTGATAATATTGGCTGCGAGAAGTAGTATTATTATCCAGATGTTTTCCGTTTTTGGGGAGATTGTAAACGCGATTAGACCAAGAATAAAAATCAACCCGAAGCCGGGCAGAGGAATTTTAAAAAGCGGCGAAAACAGATGTTGGGTTTGAATCGATTCGGCCTGGGGAATATCGAAATACCAGAGATACAACCAGGCTTTGTTCAGGAGTCTACCGATAAAGGAAAGCGGGGCTGATTTGATATCGGCCAGAGCGCGATTAGTCCAATAAGCCGACACCTGCGAACTTTTCAGGGGACGGCGCATTTCCCGTTCGGCCACTTTGCGGCCGGTGAAATCCGAGGTCAGATTCAAGCCAGGGGGCGTATCATAGGAGCCGGTTGATTGGGCGTTGTTGCCGACATAGAAATTGATACCCAGGTTGGAGGAGATAAGCACGAATTCGCCGGCGGCCAGATTATGAATGGTGGCTGGAAGTATGCCGATTATCGCACCGGATATAATCAGCGCGGCGCGCTGCAAATATTTTTTTGCTGATGATTTCCGTTGTTGCCAATATCGGATTAGCCAAAATCCCGCCAGTAAAAACGCATACAACAGAATCGTTCCCTGGGCCAGCGTGGCCAGGCCGATTAAGATTCCAGCCAGCAGGATTCGGGCGCGAGGGAATTTGGGAAAATCGGCGACTATCAGCCAGAGAGAAATCGCCAAAAGAAATAGCTGAATCGTTTCCGATAAAAATAATCCGCTGTAAAATATAAAAGGCGCGGCGGTTGCGGCGATTATTCCCGATATCAGGGCGGCTTTGTTATCGAATAGCGATTTGGCGATATAATAAAGTAAAATACAGGTCAGCGAACTTAAGATCATCTGGATAACGAGAATCCCATACAGGCTGATACCGAGACTCAAATTAAGCGCCATCCAATAAGGATACAAAGGCCCCATCATGAACACCGGTTCGCCATAGGGGATATGGGCGACTATCTGGCTGGCCCAAAACCGGTAAGTGGAAGCATCAGAGAGTATATTAGCGTAGAAATCGATGCCGGTGGCCAGAAGGTTCCACAGCCGAAGGATAAAGGCCAGGCCGAAAATTATAAGCGGGTGGAAATAGTTTAGGCGGTATGTTTTTTTCATCGAGGGTAAAATTAGTTTACGGAACAGGTTTTTTCAAGGGAGAATGTTGAAAGTTTGGGGCTTCGGGAGTCAACTCACCACCCCGTCTGGGGCAATCATTTTCTCCCATTGGGCGAAGGCGGATGCGGTTGGATTAATCAAAGTATCATATCGGTCAACTGCCTAGTGGAATAGGATAATAAATCCTGGATTCCGGGTCGCGTCCGGTTGATTCCGGACTTGCCCGGAATGACAAAGTTAACGCGGCGCACGAGGACGTACGCCGCGCACATAACGATAATGCGGCGCACGAGGATATACGCCGGGCACGAAAATCATCGTAGGCGCCAGGATGTCGTCCGCTAAACGCGACTCCATCCTGACGCATAAAAAATCTGGAGGCTCGCGAGCCACCCCTACACCAATACAATCAATCGCTTGCCGGAATCCGAAAAATCCGTTATGTTGTTCTCAATAGATATGAAAATGCTAATGGAGGAAAGATGTTGAACTTTGATTTTATTCTGCCAACTCGAATCATATTCGGAGTCGGGGAAATCCAGAAAATCGGCAAAGAATGCAAAAAAATCGGCAATCGGCCGTTAATCGTAACCGGTAAAAAAGCGATGCGGGAAACCGGCATTCTCGACAAAGTATTAGGACTACTCAAAGACGCTAAAATCGAACCGGTGCTGTTCGAAAAAATCGAACCGAATCCACGCAATACCACTGTCGATGAGGCCGGGCGAATCGCTCGAGCGGAAAATTGTGATTTCGTAATCGGTTTGGGCGGCGGGTCGGCCATGGACGCCGCCAAGGGAATCGCAGCGGTGGCTAAGTCCGGCAAGCCGGTCTGGGATCATATCTACACCGGCGAAAACGAGACGTTCGTTCCGGTGCGGGAAGCGCTGCCAATCGTGTGCGTTCCTACAATCGCGGCCACCGGTTCGGAGGCCGACCGGGGGGGCATAATATCAAATATGGAAACCAACGAAAAAGCGGGAATATTCAGCAACGCGCTTTTTCCCACTCTGTCGATTGTCGATCCGCAACTAACCGTGAGCTGTCCGCGAGATTATACAATCGATGGCGGAATCGATATAATTTCGCATGTGATTGAAAGTTATTTCACGGGTACTTCGGAGGCGTATCTGCAAGACCGGTTCACCGAATCGGTGTGCCGGACAGTAATCCATTATCTTCCTAAAGCTATGAAAAACCCCAACGATTTGGAAGCGCGGTCGGCGTTGTCGTGGTGTTCGACAATCGCGTTGTCGGGAGTAGTCAACTCCGGCCGGGGCGGCGATTACCCACTTCACGCGATGGAGCACGCGGTATCGGCGCACTATGATATATCGCACGGCCGCGGGCTGGCGCTTCTGCTGCCTGCCCTGATGGAATACACGATGACGGCCCGCCCGGAAAAATATGTTGAATTCGGTGTCAATGTGTTCGGTCTTCATTTTCTCGACAGCGATCTGGAGCACGCTGCGGCGCAAAGTATCGACGCGGTGAAAGGATTTCTATTATCGGTCGATCGGCTGCTGCATTTTTCTGATTTGGGTATCGGCGATGAGAGATTCGAGCGGATGGCGGATGATATAATCAAAATCAGCGCCCGCAAGCAGGATTTCATCAACAATCCGCGGCCGTTGGATAAAGCGGGAATATTGGAGATATTCCGGAATACTTTGTAAAATAAATTTGTCAGGAGCTTTACTCCTGTCCGGTTAAGTAGAGGGCACGATATAGGGCTTGTTGAAATACCCGCCACGACATCCCAATGAAATAATGCGAATTTTACGCTTCGTTAACCCGTAGGGGTTTGGCATGCCAAACCCCTACGCGTGTTTTATTATTTCTTATAGTATTTCATCGCTTCGGGAATGAGCGATTCAAGGTTTTTGATGCGGGTTTCATCGGATGGGTGGGTGCTTAAAAATTCCGGCGGCGCTCCTTGCGAATTGGCGGCCATCCGTTTCCAAAAATCGACTGCTTGCCGCGGATCGTACCCTGCCATGGCCATAAATATCAGACCGAGATGGTCCGCTTCGGATTCTTGAGTGCGGCTGAATGGAAGCAAAACACCAACCTGGGTACCTATGCCAAAAGCGGTCAAAAAAAGATTTTTGGTCTGGTCTGGTTTATTTTCTAGCGCTTTTTCGAGCGCGATTCCGCCCATCTGCTGGATAAGCCCCTGGCTCATGCGTTCGCCGCCGTGGTTGGCGATAGCGTGAGCGATTTCGTGCCCCATCACCACGGCTAAACCGGTGGCGTCTTTGGTAACGGGAAGGATACCGGTATAGACTACGACTTTGCCGCCGGGCATGCACCAGGCGTTAACCTGGGAGTCTTCCACGAGGTTGAATTCCCAGGCATAGCCGTTCAAGGTTGATGACATGTTTTGCTGGGCGAAATAGCGTTCGACAGCGTGCTGGATATTGGCGCCGACTTCTTTGACCATAGCGGTTTGCTGGGCATTCGTGCTCAACTTACTATTTTTCAGAAAGTCGGAATATTCCTGGAAACTAAGGGCGTTAATTTGGGAAGCCGGGATAATATTGAGTTGTTTTCTTCCAGTAATTGGCACGGTGGCGCAGGCGATTATGAGGGTGGCGATGGCGACCGGCCAGACATATTTAAATTTCGATTGTAACATGTATCCTCCTAATGCCAAAAATTATCGATAATTTACCAATCAAATATTTACACTGTAATAATACTATTATAGTTCCAGGTAGGTGGCAAGGGAAAAGTGGGGGGATTAGCTAACGAGCTTATGATGGTAAATAATCCAAAAACGCTTGTCTTATTGGATTGGA
The DNA here is from genome assembly GCA_012517955.1 of Candidatus Zixiibacteriota bacterium. Taxonomy (GTDB): domain Bacteria; phylum Zixibacteria; class MSB-5A5; order UBA10806; family 4484-95; genus JAAYTW01. The sequence continues at coordinate 7,887 of JAAYTW010000183.1, forward strand.
TTTTATATTATGATTAACAATGGGCTTAAGGGAAAAAAACAAGGAAGCAAGGGCAGAAAAATGACTTTTAATTAGCAACCAATTAGATATTATATACAATTAGGTTTAATTTTGTGTAAGATAAACATGAGAACAATTCTAAATTCAATTTTTATAAAATTAAAACAAAATAAAATTATTATCGGTAATTGTTCATTAACAAATATCAAGCCCGACAACCCAAATGAAATTAAATAACATAGATTCTAAAGACCCGCTTTATAATAAAATATGGACCATTATCTTAATAATCTTCGTAATTTTATCGGCTGTTTTAGTATTATTGCCCGCCAAATTCGCAGTATTAATTGCTTTGGGAGCTATTGCTTATGTAATTCTTACACTTATAAAGTTGGAATATGGTTTATATGTATTTATTATATCAATGCCGTTAATCACTCAGCAACTTGAAGAACAATCAAAAGTAATTATTTGGGGATTAGCATCAATAATAGTTGGAATATGGGCAATAAAGAAATTATTATTTAAGAGGCCTATAAGTATTATTCCGCGTTGGATGATATTCTTTATATTATTTTATAGTCTGTGGACTATATTATGTAATCTCAACAATTTGATTTCAGTTCAAAGTTATTTAACACCAATAAGGGTAATTGTATTTTGGCTTCTAATCATGGTAGTCTATGACATTATAAACATAAATAACTACAGAATCATTTTGACATGCATAACAGTACCAATAGTTGGGGCCGTTATCTATGCCATTGCCAATACACCAATATCAAATAATATGATGGGAGTATTAATTTCTCTAGCCATTAGAAACCCGGGTTATTTTCAAAATGTAAATGTATTAGCAGGAATCCTGTTATTATTAATTCCAATTTACCTATCTCTGATTTTACTAGAAAAAAAGACATTCCCGCTAAAGGCTATTGATATTATAGTCCTTTTACTTTTTTTAATTGGATTGCTAATAACAAATTCAAGAGCCTCATTCATTGGCGTTATTTTCGCCACGCTCGCAGTATTATCCATAATTAATAAAAAATATGTGATTGGATTTGGTTTATTATCGATCCCTGTAATCGTATTTTTATTGACCTTCCTTGGACCAAATGCAATAAATTATATCATAAGGGCTGATACTGGATTATCCGGTAGGGATATTGTTTGGAAAAGCACTTTTCAAATTATTCAAAAGAATCCACTGTGGGGTATAGGGACAGGTAATTTCCCAGATGTTATCAATTCCTATTTGCCGACTACAGGATATATTCATTATTTTAATAATATTAATCATGCTCATAATTATTACCTTCAAAAAATGGCTGATATGGGTATTCTGGGTGTTTTCTTTATAACATATCTTATATACAAACTTAGTAAAGAGTCTTTGAAAATTAGATTTTTATGTAAAAATACTACCGAGAAAGCAATGGTTATAGGTTCAATCGGGATGCTAATAGGAGTGGCTATCAGGTCGGCATTTGAAGCCATTGGGATAATATCGACCGGCGGTGTTTTCCCTGATATCTATTTTTGGCTAATCGCTATCTATCCTTTAAAACTCAAGAGTATAAATAACAAATGTTAGTTTTTATCATTTTAGGAATTTAGGTGGGCACTAAATATAATAAGGTTACCAAATATATCATAATATTTATAGGATATTTGGTAGTTACAATAATCACAACCTTGCCGGTTTGTTTTAATATAAATAACCCTATAGGCCCCCCCGAAGATAATCAGATGTTTATTTGGAATATTTGGTGGTTTAAATATGCAATATTCGATTTACATGTTTCCCCATTTAATACAGATTATCTTTTTTATCCGCAAGGGGCAAGCCTTTATTTTCATACATATTCTCCACTTAACAACTTAATCGGTTTGCTATTACAACAAATATTTAGCTTAAATGTAACTTATAATATTTTGATTTTATTGACATTGCTTATCGGAGCTATGGGGGGATATTTTTTGTTAAAATATTTCGGTTTGGGCGATGCCGCATCTTTTATCGGCGGATTAATATATTCATTTAACCCATTTCATTTAACGCACATATCGCACCATTTAAATATATCATCTATACATTTAATACCCTTCCTAATACTTTTTTCTATCAAATATATTGATATTGGCCATCTTAAATATCTAATTTTGTCTGGCATATTTTTGGCACTTAATCTATACCTAGACCATTATATATTTTTATTCAGTTCATTGTTGCTTATTTTTATTCCTTTCTTTACTGATAGCGGAAGTATATCTAATAGTCATTATTTGAAGTATGTGAAAATTGGAATGGTGTTTATTTTAGGCATTATATTTACTCTTCCATTATTAATACCTATGATAAAAGAAATATTAAGTGAAAATTCTCAGACCTTTCCAGGAATTGATTTTAGTGGAGTCGATTTAACGGGATTCTTTTTTCCATATCGCGACCATTGGACGGGATCTTCAATGCTTAATTATTTGGTGAATTTGGCATACAAAGCTTCTTATTGGGAATCGGCCGCTTTTATGGGTTATCTAGTATTTCCTATGGCTATGTGGTCTATATTAAAGGCTGATATCAGATTAAAAAAATATTTAATTGTTATTGGGATTTTTGGAGCTATTCTTTCATTAGGATCGGTCGCCCATATCTTTGGGCTTACTGTACCATATATCCGCTTACCTATGTACTATTTGGCCAAAATTCCCGGATTAAACGCTGCAAAAAGTCCATCACGATTCATATTTTTGACATATTTTTCTATATCAATATTAGCCGCTTATGCCGTTGATAAATATCTCAAGTACTTAAAATTATATTTTCATAAATGGGTGTCAATTCTTGCTGTCATCGCTTTAACGCTTTTGGTTCTTGTTGACTATTCAGCGATTCCATTTAAAACTTCAGATATTCCTATTCCTAAATTCTTTAATTCAATCAGAAATGAAAGAGGCATATTCGCGGTTTTGAACCTTCCCCAACGCGGTTGGGA
>JAAYTW010000002.1 GCA_012517955.1 Candidatus Zixiibacteriota bacterium
GTCGGCAACATCGGGGGGTTCGGGCAGGTTGGATAGTCCAAGCTTGATTTTTATCATTTTTTGCATTTGAATTTTGGAGGCCCGTCCATTGCCGGTCAGCGATTTTTTTATTTGGGTTGCGCCATAGCTTTGGACCGGGATTCCCTGTTTGGCGGCGCACAGAAACACGGCCCCTCGCGCGTGGCCCATTATAATGGCTGTTTTCGGATGTTTATAATGCGAATACAAATCTTCTATTACCACCGCTCGGGGCGAAAATTCTTTCAGGATTTCGCCAATGCCATCGTATAATTCGACTAATCTTTTTTCCAGCGGCAAACCGCGTTTGCTGGTGATAGTGCCGGCTTCGATAACGCTTACGCGGTTGTTACGCATCTGAAGCACTCCGTAGCCGGTAATCCCCAAACCTGGATCGACTCCGATATAAACCGCGCCGCCCTGTTCCGAATTCCTTTTAGGCGATGCGGCCGGGAAACGTCCCTTGCGCGTCATCAAGAAGAGAGCTGCTCCATGAGCTTTTCGTCGATATCGAAATTGGCGTACACTTTTTGCACGTCGTCGTTTTCTTCAAGGGCCTCGTAAAGCTTAATCATCGATTCGGCCTCTTTACCTTCAAGTTTGACTTGGGTTTGCGGTATCATGGTTATTTCGGCGGTCGCCATAGGAATACCCTTGGCCTCAAAAGTAGACCGAACCTTTTCGAAATTATTGAAATCCGTATAAATTTCGTAAATACTGGGATCATCGGAGGAAAAATCGCTGGCGCCGGCCTCGATTGCGATTTCCATCAAGTCGTCTTCCTTGAGGTTGGTTTTATCGCGTTCGACGGTGATATATCCTTTTTTATGAAACATCCAGCCGACACAGCCGGTTTCGCCGAGGTTGCCGTTGTAGCGGGTAAAAATGTGGCGGATTTCGGCGACCGCGCGGTTTTTATTATCGGTGAGCACGTTGAGGATTATGGCAACACCGCCGGGGCCGTACCCTTCGTAGGAGGCTTCCTCGTAGGTTGTGCCGGGCAATTCGCCGGTTCCTTTTAAGATAGCCCGCTTAATATTATCCGCCGGCATATTGATAGCTTTCGCGGCGGCCACGGCGGTACGAAGACGCGGATTGGATTCGATTTCACCTCCGCCTTGGCGGGCGGCAACGGTTATTTCTTTGATTACTTTGGTAAACATGGCGCCGCGCTGGGCGTCAAGTTTGCCTTTTTTACGTTTGATTGTTGACCATTTGCTATGACCAGACATATCTCCTCCGGCGATTAAAAATTATATATTTAACTGATTAATATTAATAAAGATGACGGGCCGGCGCAAGGGGATTGTTGGGCGCAATTTCAAAAGGCGTTAAAAGGCGACAATGGCCATTGTCGCCTTTATGGATTGCCGTCGGGTCGCCTGACCCGACAGGAGAAGCCGGGTTTATGCGTCAGGATGGAGTCGCGTTAAGCAGACGACATCCTGGCGCCAGGATTTTTTCGCCTGCGGCGAATTCAATCCTGACGCATATAAAATTAGTTAATGTCCGATGAGATATTTTCGAAAATCGGGCTCCCTGTTCGAGGTAGAGGTTCTGGAGTCGGATCAAGACCAAGTAAAAATCTTATCGTTCTCGAAAGAATTGCGGCCATAGTTGGATAAGTTGTCCGGTTAGCCCGACAAAATTCCAATGTTTGGGTGCTTAAAATAACTGTTCCCTCGCCAAATCCATAAATAACGGTGACAGCGCTGTCATTACTATCGGTATTTAAAATTAAAGATCCCGCTGAAAGATTCCATAAGTAACCGTGCGAGGCACTGCCTCCCAATAACGTTTCGGCCTGACCGACATTTATTGGATGATCATCAATAACCGTATAGTTGTTGTCTGAGTTAATTGTACCATATAAAACGCTATCCGGAAATATTAACGTTATGACATCTTCCACCCCAGAATACAGGCAGGCAATAAAGAATAATTGTCCACCTTGTTCCACGAAGCTCTCGAATGATTCTCTAGCATTAAGATAGTTCCCATAGAAGGCCGAATCTTGCGCACCTTCTATAATAACTAGGTCCGTTCCCGGTGTTAATGTAACTGAACCCATCAAGGCTGAAGCAAGTATCTGATATTGATTAGTGCCAGAGCCCTCCGTAAATCCAGCGTGAATCAGTACCGAATCGGTAGAATAATAACCCCAGGGGGCTTCATCCCTGAACACTTTTACCTTTGTCGGCGTCCCATATCCAACCGGATACAACAGCGCCGATAGATCGGTGCGACCACTTCCCACATCAGCGTCCATTTGAGCGCGATACAAATTCTGGCCCAATGAATCGCTGGCGATTATATCAAAATGGCGAGCTGTACCGGCCGGCACGGGCAGTGAAATCTCGGTCCGAGTTGTTCCAACGATCGTTGTATCTTTTGCGGTAACCGGAGTTGTAATTCCTGAACCGGTAACCGTGACTTCAATCGCTCTCACTCTGGCAAAATAAGTACCTTCCGGAAATGGTATGTGAATGTAGGTACCGGTCCCCACTGAACTGGTGGTATCATCATCGCTGCCGCAACCGCCGATTATGACCACCCCAAAGATTAAAAATACCCCCAACAGAATACGAACGACTTTCAACATCCTCTTCTCCTTGTAAGTTAGATTAGTTCATTTCCGATAGATTCTGTAAAATATTTTCGGATTATTGTCAATAAAGATTATAAATATTTTTAGTGTAATTTTGTTTTTTAGTTATATTCGGGCACGATATATCGTGCCCCTATGGGATTGGATGAATGCAATTCGCCCCTACACTGATTATTTTATGCGTTAGGATGGAGTCGCGTTAAGCAGACGACATCCTGGCGCCAGGATTTTTTCGCCTGCGGCGAATTCAATCCTGACGCATATAAAAAATA
>JAAYTW010000184.1 GCA_012517955.1 Candidatus Zixiibacteriota bacterium
CTATCGCATCGCCTTCCGAAAAAAAATCTATAATAACCTTGACCAACTGCAGGATGACCTAGATATTTGGCTTAAGGAGTACAATGAAGAAAGGCCCCATACCGGCAAGTATTGCTTCGGAAAAACCCCTATCCAAACATTCGCCGATTCAATACCGCTGGCAAAAGAAAAAATACTCGATTCATGCTTACAACCAAATAACCCCCTTGTCAGATCAAGTATTGGTTAGTACAATTGTATTAACTAAAACTTATTCTTACACTTAGGATATGACTGTGGCGTCGGGTCTCAGTACCCGACGGGCATCGCGGTCAGGTGAGGAGACCTGACCGCACTATAATGTATATGCTAACCTCACCCCCGGCCCCTCTCCCGCGCCGGGGAAGGCTGGTCCGGCATATGCCGGACGGAGTTAGGTTACCACAAAATTATCGCGACACCGCTATCGCCAAATCATAATTTACCCTTACACCAGTTATTTCGCGGCATTTTGTACGCGGCACGCGTCCTCGCGTGCTCGTTCATTTGCAAAAGCTGGGGCAGGCCGGGGGGCCTACCGCCCACAAGGATACTCCTTGACCCATCCTTCCCTACAATCAGGGGGATACCATCTCTCTTCCCTTTTCCATTCCACCAAGAAAATTATCTTGACTTATAGTAAATAATAAATATTATGAAATTTCTACACGAATGGGGGTGTAGCTCAGTGGTAGAGCATCTGCCTTTTAAGCAGGTGGCCGATGGTTCGATCCCATCCACCCTCAAAAGCTCTGGCGCCTTTAGCTCAGCTGGTAGAGCAGCTGACTCTTAATCAGCGGGTCGGAGGTTCGAGCCCTCCAAGGCGCATAATATTGGGTTATAAGATATTAGACGAATTATAATCATTGTAGGTCCTAAAATATATTAAGACCATGATATTCTTAATCGGATTATCGTTTATTTTTCAAATTATGTCGCCACGGCCTCATTGCCGGCGAATATACTGTACAGTTTATCGCGTAATTCCTCGAGCCTGAATGGCTTCTGTAAAAACCCCGACAATCCCCGGCCCTCGAAACGGCAAGTAGCATCTTTTTCCGAATAGCCGCTTAACAAAATTACTTTCTGATCGGCGTTCAATTTTTTTAGCTCCAGGAACGTCGTCAAACCATCCATGATAGGCATTGTCAAATCAAGAATAACGCATATGAATTCGTTTGGATTTTTACGGAACAGCCTTAAGGCTTCTTCGCCATTGGCGGCGACCATGGTTTCAAAACCTAATCGCTTTACGACGGCGGCGGTATATTTTCTGACGATTTCTTCGTCGTCAACGATTAAAATTTTCCCCGAGGGAAACCGAATTTGGCCCGCAGTCGGTTTCGGCGATATCGATTTAGCGTTCAAAGAAGCCCGAGATATATCATAAGCAGGGAACAGCACCCTGATTGTTGTTCCTTTACCGGTCGCGCTATCGATAATAATCGCCCCTTGATGACCGCTTACTATTCCGGATACGGCCGACATTCCAAGCCCGCGCCCGGTAAATTTCGTCGTAAAAAACGGCTCAAATAACCTGTGTTTGGTTTCTTCGTCCATTCCGCAGCCCGTATCGCTGATTTCAACGAAAACATATCTTCCGGCGGGTGGTTTGATTTCCAAACTGCTTTTGTTCAGATAATCTTGGCCAAATTCGCCGGCGCCGGTTTTTATTGTTATTACTCCTGGATTGGGGCCGATTGCCTCGGAAGCATTAGTGATCAAATTCATTATTACCTGTTGTACCTGTCCCTGATCGGCCACGATTAACGATATTGTATCAGCGAGTTCCAGGTTGACAGTAATTGTTTTGGGAATTATCGCTTTAAATATATCGGCGTTTTGATGAATGATCTCGTTAAGGCTGATTTGTCGTATGGCAAAATGCCCTTTCCCCGAATACGCCAACATTTGTCGCGTCAGTTCAGTCGCTCGTTCGGAGGCCAGTAATGCTTGTTCAATATCCTCGCGAGCGGACGAATCTTCTGGAATATTCGTCAGGGCGATATCGAGATTACCGATTATCGCGGCCAGAAGATTGTTGAAATCATGAGCGATTCCGCCGGCCAGCACCCCCAGGCTTTCCAGTTTCTGGGAATGTAAAAGACGCCTTTCCATTTCAACCCGAGCTTCTTCCGCCTTTATGCGCTCCGTTATATCCAAAAATGAGGCGATAAAAAACTTTACCGATCGATCGGGATTTCGATAACATGATACGGTCAGATGAGTCGACAAGATACCGCCATCCTTGCGGATAAATCGCTTGTCAAGCTCGTATGTTTCAATTTCGCCGTTAAGTACCCTGTTAAATTGCTCGACATCGCGGGCCAGGTCTTCCGGATATGTCATTTCCGACCAGGTTTTTTGCCGCAGTTCCTCTTCCGAATAGCCAAACATTTCGCACAGGCGGCGATTCACCCGCAACCACCCTTTATTCACCGATGTTATGGCTATTCCAATGTTCCCAAATTCGAATTGCGAACGAAACAGAGCCTCGCTTTCTTTAAGGGCTTCTTCGGCGGTTTTTCGCGGGGTAACGTCATTAGATAAACCCAATACGCCCACGACATTGTTTTCACCATCGATAACCGGCGTAAGGGTCACATCTATCCAGATTTCGCCTATTGGAAATGGTTCAAGGACTGTCCCTTTGAATACCTGTCTTGAGTCGATAACTTTTTGAACATCCCGCAGATGTTTATGCGCCAGTTCCTCAGGAAACAACTGCGTTAGATGTTTGCCGATGATATTTTCGGGGTTCTGGTCAAGATTTTTCGCCGCGCTAGGATTAATATATTTCACGTATCCTTGAGTATCGATAAGATATATCATTTCCGGCGAAGCATCTGCCAGCAAACGATAGATATCATACTTTTTATCCGGCACTACCCGGTTTTTTGATTTATCGTAAACATCGCGAATCCACGCAATCACATTATAATACCCGTCGATTCCTATTCGCGAAAACGTGATTTCAATCGGCTGGGCCGTACCGTAACCCGGCCGGCAAGCGATAGACTCCAAGGTAATTTTTGCTCCATTCAGAATACGTGTCCAGATTGCTTCAGCCTCTTCTCGGGGATATTTGACGCTAAGTATATCCCATATGACCATAGACTTGCCCGCGTCTGACAACTTGATGCCGTGATTGACGATAGCTTTTTCGTTGGCATCGATTACTTTTCCATTACTATCGCAAATAATAATCGGATCTTTGTATTCATCGAAAATCGCTTTATAAAGATACTCGTTCATTTTCTTTCCAAGCTGTTTTTAGGCCTTGTCTTAAGTCGACCTTAAAAGGATAGATATATAATTGAGACAGCGTCATACCTGTTTATTATCGGCAGGTATTAAAGCGAATTGAAGGTGAAGACTGTCACTCGGGGTTTTTCGCTACTAACTTAACATATATCAACGCGTTAATGTCGTCTTTGGGTTACTTACCTGCGATTCGGGCTGGCACAACAGGTCGATTTTCGTCAGGAGTATCCCCGGCATCGGATTAAGCCTATCTGTGGGCAGCATCTTAATCATAAAATCGCGCGTGCGCTCACAAGCAGAATAATCGCCAGTTTCAGCTTGCGCCGACCCTAATTCTATAAACGCAGAAAAATAATTATGGGCAAGTACTCTTGATAAATTATCTATCTTGATAGAATGGTCATTATAACCGCGATATGAATATTTCTCCATCAAGTTAGCCTGAAGAATGTCATAATCAGTGGGAGGAGATTGAATCGGCATTAGCCGTTGCGCCAAACCTTCACGGCGAAGATAAGGAGCCGTCCACCGGAGATTATTGTCGGACACGGTGACCGCGAAATAAATAGGCCGGCGCCAGGCATTTTGTGAAATAATCTGAAATAACACCCAATCCTGAATCATCAGATATTTGCCTTCTATGTTCGGAGTTATATGGAAACCAATGGAATCGGGCAGAGAAACGCTATCGGGAATACCTAAAGCGCTTCGGTCGCATTTTGTTGGGATATACAAGGTCGTATCGCTCCAAGGCTTGATATTAAGCTGATAAATTTCTTCCGTCGTCAATGACAGAGGCATGTCGGGGTCTTTTAATTTCAATTGCGAAACGAACCAGGGGGTATTAAGTAGCGGCAGATTCACGACGGCAACATCTCGACGCAGCCTTTCGACTTCTTGATAGTACCAAGGCGTATAAGTGTCGATATCTCCGTTAGTAAATAGAATGGCGTTTTCCGGAAGCGTCGCCAGGAGATTTTTTCCGAAATTGTCCGCGAAATAATTGCGCGAACAATCCATCCGGCGGTAATTTTTTGATATTTGATGCCATGGCATTATCAAAAGCACAATCAAACACGCAACGAAAACGACCCCTTTTCTACCGCTGAATATCCGCGAAAGCGCATTCTGAAAAAAGCCGCATCCCAGCGCAATCCAGAACGCGAAAATCACAAGCGACGGTAGATAATGACGATCGTTGGACCGGAAATAATTATAGGGAAGATTAAAATACAATATAGAACCGACGCTCGCGGATATAAACAGTATCAACATGACGATTGCCGAACGGCGGTTTGATTTCCAGTGCATAATCAACCCGAAAATTCCGAAAATCGCAGGGAATACTCCCCAGATACCCACGGCTGAGCTTAAGTCAATGAAATTGGCCGCGAATATTTTCAAGTAATCCGGTATCTGATATGAAAAAAAAGATGCCTTGCGCGGGAAAATGTTAATCAGCCAATCGCCCCCATATTGCTTAAGCGAAATATAATCCCAGAACCTGTTCAAATTACTGGGATCGCCGCTGTTTAGGAACGGCTGACGGGCGGCGATTGGAATTACCAAAAGCTGAAACGAAAGTCCTATCAAATATCCTAAAACCCCATAGAACCACGAACGTATCGATTTCACCACGCGCCAATTGCCGATAACCAGCGCAATTAAAATGCCGGGCAACAGCAGCGTATTTGTGCGATGAACGCTGAAATCCAGCCCTAACAATAGCATTAAAACAAATAACCAGCGGTAAGATTTTTCAATTCTGGATTCGCCCCACCAACGAAGCAACGCGTAGATTATGGCCGCTGTAAACAATGCCGTAAATATATAAGGGGTAAATTTGGTCGCGTATGACCAGACTGTCTCGGTAAACGCAAATGCCAACGCGCCGATTGCAAAACCGACAACTGTCAGAATCCAGGAAAGTTTTTGATTTTTGGCGGGAGTGGATATTTGCAAACGACAATAATAATAATCCGCTCCGAGAATAATCAACACCGCTGTCAGGGAGGCGGCCAATGCGGCCAATAGGTTGAGTTTATAAGCCACGCTAATTCCCAGGGGGATTTTTACGATAATCCATCCTATCAATGTAATAAAAAGCGAACCGGGAGTATGAGCTATTCCAAGGGTGGAGGCCGCCAGGGAGTATTCAGCATTATCCCACCAGGTTATAGCACGGAAAGCGGTAAGACCATAGATAAGAACACATAACAATATAACGATTAAACAAGTCCAATAGAGGACGGGTCGATTGCCATCTCTGAGCATTGATTCAGTAGTAAAGCCACGCATAAAATACCTTTAACCGGGTCCAGCCAATATCCCAACGATTGTCGTTTCGCCCATAGTCCACTTTTGTAAAAATAACACATTCACGACCCGCTTTGCAATTATTTTATTAAGAAAACAAATATCCACAGGGCAACTGCATGTCACATATTGACATTAAATTGCATAACAATTCGACCGTCCGTCAACCGAATTCGAAATGACCGCGCTAACCCAATATAATATAGCTCATTGCAATTATCGGCGGAAATTTCTGTTTGGGCATGAACATTGACATATTATCATTAGATATGTACGGAGTATCAAATCGCCTGAACGCAATAGGCCTAATTTCAATATTAATCAGCATAGTCACGGCCAACGCGGCTTTCTCTGTAGAGATATCCGGGACAATAACATCAGCGGATTGTTCACCTATTGTCGGAGCCAATGTCAAATTGTTGCGGAACGATTCCCTTTTAATCTGGAAGGTTTCAGATGCAAGCGGTGAATTTTATATTGACTTGCAAGGTGACCTTTCGGATAAAGACCATCTTGAATTTAACGCCATCGGGTATTCCGCCCGAATGTTATGTCTTGACAAAGAATATGATTTGGAGAACCTGAAAATAATTCTTACGGAAAATCCAATCGATTTAGGATCAATCGTGGTGGAATCGCCGAAATTATCGGAGCCGCGGCGCGAATTTATTGCGGCGGACATTATTGAGGAAGAAGCGCGGCGGTCTATTGTGCCGACAAATTCCACCAGCGCCATAAGACAACCCCAAGCGGTCCGAGAGGGGTCAGCGCAATCGGCCAAAATCAGAGTGAATGGCACTAGCCCCGATTACTATATCAACGGAGTTACGATGGGCGACGACCCTAATCACTATGGTATATTCAACATAATCGCCAGCCCGAATTTATCCGGCTTAAATTTTTATGTTCAGGGGGCGCCAGCCAGATATGAATCCCCATCCATAATCGAATTTAAGACTCCGCAGCCATTCCAGAAACATTTTAAAGATATTTTCAATCTTTCGCTTATCGAAGGTACCGGTTTTGCGTCTTTTGGGACCGGCCGATTTTTCTTAATGACCTCTTTCCGCAAATCATTTTTAGATCTGCTCGTAAAAGAAGCGCCGCTTGAGTCAGACAGGCTGACGATTCCCCCCACTTCCTTTATTGATTGGTTTGCCAGCTCCGGCGTCAAGCTATCGTCGAAACTGACATTAATTAGCGACCAGTATTTTTCCCGAGATTATTTGAAATACAGCCTTCCCGGCACAAAAAAAAATCCATCCGGGATGAATATAAAACAATGCACCGAATCGCAATTCGTGTCGTTACGCCTCGAATCGTTGTCTCAAAGATTGCGTTATCGTGTGGGGTTCTCGACCAGGGCGGGCATTGAATCCTATGATGTCGCCCCATCAAAGACTCTATTAAATTCGGCCATGAGAGTCAATTTGTGGTCTAATCAAAGGATATACGGCGGCGACGCCGAAATCGGTTACTCAAGAGGGAGTATTATTGTAACTGCGGGAAACTCGCTCAATTATATTTCCGGCCGCCGGTTGAACCTTCGGCAAAGGAATTGGAATTTTATGCCGCCCGACGCCTCCAGCGATAACCCTTATTTTTATCAACCCGAACTGGATTCTTTATATGGTTCAATCAAATTAAACGACATAGAAATAGATAACTACTCATATTTATCGATAACGGGAAATATTCTGAAATTTAAATATTCCGCTGGAATCAGAGAATCGTATTTTCAAAGATTACGGACAAAATGGAATGCCGATTATCGTTTGTCGATAGGCTATGATTCGCCGGATATTGGCGCTTTTAATCTGGCTTACGGAACCTACAGCCAATCGCCTGTCAAGCGTGTACTGGAACCGTACCAGGCGCTTGTACGAGTAGGTCTGAATCGACTTGACCCGGTTGGAACAAAGCTGTTTTCGCTTGATTATTCAATCGGAAAAATCCAGGTGGGGGCGTTCGCGAAAAGGATAGAACGATTACCGATATTGACTCCTGATTTCAGCCAAGTGAATATCGAAAATCGTCAATTGGGTAATGGGTTTTTAACGATGGAATCCGTCGGAAAATTGAATTCCTATGGAGGGGATATTACGCTGAATCTGACGAAATTTCCCGTGGCGAAATCCGACATGACGATTTCTTATGGTTATACGCGTTCCTCCGAAGAAATCGACGGCGTGACAATTCCCTACGAATTGGACGCGCCCCACAAAGTGAATATCGAGTTATCTTTCAAATTAAATAATGCTATCTCGTTCGGCGGGATTTTAATGGGGCACTCCGGTTATCCTTACTCGCCCCCGTTAAAAAGCTATGATAACTACGGTCCGAACCGATATTCCGAAAGTTACTACAAAGCCATGTTGGCTGAAATGTATTCGGCCAGGTTTCCTTTCAATTATCAAACATCCATATATTTTAATCTAAATTGGGAACA
>JAAYTW010000185.1 GCA_012517955.1 Candidatus Zixiibacteriota bacterium
ACGAAAGCGCGCAAGGTTTTTATTTTTGACGCGACTTCCAGAAACTACTGGTATGGGCAGAATCAGGATAAGGTTAAGATTAAGGCAAATCTTGAGTTTGAAAACAGCGAAAAGACCGGTTTGGGTATGCCCTTGCCTAAAGGGAAGCTTAGAGTATATAAAGCTGATAATAAAGGTGCTTTGCAATTCGCGGGCGAGGATATGATAGATCATACGCCTAAGGATGAAAAAGTGCGGGTTTATCTTGGTGACGCGTTCGATATTACGGGGAGCCGCAAGATTACAAATCATGAGAATATTAGCCCGAATGGTGATAAATATCGCGAAACATACGAAATTAACTTGAAAAACCACAAAAAAGAGAATATAGTGGTTACCGTTGTTGAACATACATTGGGTTGGAGAGAGTGGCTGATTAAAAAAAGCAGCCTTGAATACAAAAAAGTTGATAATTACAGAGTTGAGTATGAGGTTAGCGTACCCGCCGACGGCGAGGCTATTCTAACCTACACAATTGAGTATTACTGATATACGGAGGAATGATGAGAAGAATTATCGCAATCGTGCTTTTATCACTGGCGATGTTGGTACTGCTGGCGGGGTGTACGCCGAAAGAAATACGCACCATAAGAATAGAGTTGGGAACGGTTACTCATCCGAGACCCAATCCCGATTTGCCCAGAGTACATCGGAACCTCGATGATGCGGTAAAGCTTTACCCGAACAACGGGGAAGTGTATCATTATGTCGGGCGGGTCGCCGCTATCGAAAAAAGGTATGCCGATATGGCGGCCGCTTTCGATAAATCGGACAAATTGACCCCTAAGCTCAAGTCCCAAAACGATATGATACGCCAAAAAGCCTGGAAGGAATTATTCGAGATAGGCAAACAGCAAGCCGGCGAACAAAAACTTGATTCCGCATTATATAGTTTCGAAAGCAGCGCGATTTGCTGGCCGGAACGTTATGAATCTTTGGTTAACGCGGCGGTCGTAGCGGCTCAGTTGGGTAATTACAAAAAAGCCTATCAACTGAGCAGCCAGGCGTACAAGGTGGCTCCCGATACGCTAATCGTAATTGAGACGCATGCCAAGATGTGCGTTGCCGATTCGCAGTATACTGAGGGCAGGACGATGTTTGAAAAGGTGTTGTCCAAAAATCCAACCGATCCGGATGTTATGCTTGCCCTGGCGAATCTTTGCCGTAACATGAACGATACTTCCTGCGCTGTCGATTATTTGCGTAGAGCGCTTGAGATTAACAAGAATGATACAGCAGCCTGGTTCGATTTGGGAATTTTGTATTTTCACACGCGCAATTACTGCCAGGCGCAAGATTGTTTTCTGAAAGTGGTGCAACTATCGCCGTCGGATCAAGATGCAATCATAAATTTCGCGATGTCGTCTATTAATTGCGCCGATTCAATAGCTCAGACCGATGCGGCGGCCGCCAACGCTATATATCAACAATGCAAGAGCGAGATGGACAAATTAACAGCGGCCAATCCTAATAATTGCGAGGGGTGGCGTTATCTGGCCATATCCTGCGCTAAGCTAAAACTTAAAGATGAGGCGAATGTAGCATTAAGCAAGTTCCAGGCTTGCGAAAAAGGTAAGTAAATTTCGCTGAAATTTAGTTTATTCTTAAGGGCGCAGCTTGCTGCGCCCTTCTGATTAGAACTGTTTCTTTTGATGTTTTTTATATATGGTCATAATCCCTGAGCCTAATCGCAGGGAAAAGTCATGTTTGTGGAAATAGCGCTTCCCGATACCGGTTTCAAAACTCTCACTTACAGGGTGCCATCGGCCCTAAGAAGCGATATCAAGCCGGGTGTTCCCGTCATAATCCCCTTAAGAAAAGGGTATGCTGTCGGCGTGGTGTTATCGCTTTCGTCATCATCGGAATTGCCCGATGAGCGTCTCAAGGATATCACCGGGCTTCTGGAGCCGATTTATTTCTTGACGAGAAGCCGATTCGAATTGCTCCGATGGATTGCCGACTATTATCTTTGTCCCCCCGGCGATGTTTTTAAAGCGGCCTACCCCCCTGGTTTGATGGGGAGACCTAAATTAAAGATAAAGGCGGGGCCCAAATCACCGAGCGACGCCAAGTTGAAATTCGTTTATGAAAAAGTCAAAGGAAACGTTGCCGGTTATAACTATACTAAATCAAAATCAATAATTACCGGTGTATCCAACTCGCTTATTGAAAGGCTCCTTAATGATGGTTATCTTTATTTGACGGCCGATTACAGAATATGCAAGCCTGCTCAAAGAGTTATGGTCAAATTGAATCGCGATTTTCAAGTTCCACAGAAATTAATATCCGATAAATCCATAGCCGGCCTCATAGAGTATCTGGCCGAGAATGAAGATTCGATTGCCGTCACCGAATTGACAAAAATAGGGATATCTCGGACGACCATAAATCGGGCCGCCAGAGCCGGGGTTATCTCTCTTCTGCGTAAAATCGACGAATCGATTATTGAGGCGAGTTCTTATAAGCAGATTGATATAAAATTGAATCGAGACCAAGCCGAAGCGGTCAAAAGGATTCAATCCGCTATTTCTAATCGTAGCTGCAAGTCATTTCTGCTTTTCGGCGTAACCGGTTCGGGGAAAACCCAAGTATACATTGAAGCCGCCCGTCACGCGTTGGCTATGGGGAAATCGGTATTATTTCTGCTTCCCGAAATATCGCTTACGCCACAGGCGATTCAGCGGCTTTCGAAAGCGTTGAATTGCCCAATCGGCGTGTGGCATTCCAAAATATCAATGGGTCAACGGGCGGCTATCTATCAAAAAGCCGCTTCCGGCCAATTAAGATGTGTTTTAGGAGTACGCTCGGCCGTTTTTTCGCCGTTGGTCAATCTTGGACTTATCGTTGTCGATGAGGAGCAGGATGATTCTTATAAACAATCGGATCCTGAACCACGCTACAATGCCCGCGATGTCGCCCTGATGAAAGCGAAACTGGAAAACGCGGTTACTGTGCTTGGTTCAGCGACCCCTTCGATAGAGAGTTTTCATAACGCCGTTATCGGGAAATATGAATTATTGCGTTTGCCGAAACGTTACGATGGAAGTGCATTACCCAAGCCATACGCTATCGACCTGAAAAAGGCCGAGATCGAACAAAAATACTGGCCGTTGTCCGATGAATTCATTGAAAGAATCTGCCGGGCTGTGGCGGATGAAAATCAAGTAATTCTGCTTTTGAACCGCCGTGGTTATGCCGGTATTTTGATGTGTAAAGCATGCGGCTGGGTTGCGCTATGTCCCGATTGCCGGGTGGCCATGACATATCATCGCCAAAACATTGAACTTCGCTGTCATTACTGCGGATTCGCCCAATCGGCCCCCGATAATTGTCCACAATGCAGCGGCCATGAATTCGATTATCGAGGGATAGGCACGCAGAAATTGGAAGAACTTTTAATCGAAATTCTTGGTAAAAAAGGTATCATGCGAATGGATTCCGATTCCACTTCACGCAAAGGCGCCCTCGAGAAAATAATCGCATCTTTTGAACTGGGCGATGTGCCTGTTCTTCTTGGAACAAGGATGGTCGCCAAGGGACATCATTTCCCGGGCGTCGGTATGGTCGGCGTTGTCCTGGCCGATGCCGGTCTTCACTTGCCCGATTTCCGGGCCTCGGAGAAAGTGTTTCAACTTCTGGTACAGGCAGCTGGAAGGGCTGGACGGTCGGCTCGATTTTCTGATGGCGGCGAGTTCGTGGTCCAGACATATGATCCTGGTTCGGGGATTCTGGAATATGCAGTTGGACAGGATTATGAGGTGTTTTACAATAAAGAGATAGAATATCGCCGAGAACTAGGTTACCCGCCTTTCGGCAAAATAATCCGCCTTGTATTTTCTGGCCAAGACGATTCGTTAACCCGCTGGGCGGCTCGCCAGGCGGCCAAAGATTGCGTCAGCCAAATTAAGGCAGGCAAGGTGCTTGGACCGGCGGCGACCGGAGTTTTCAGGATGGGGAAAGAATATCATTATCAAATATTGTTGAAAGGGAATTTTAATCCCGCGTTTAAATTATGGTTAAGGCGAATGGCGTTTGAAAGGCACCCGGAACGGGCTAAAGGAGTTACAATCAAGATTGATGTCGATCCGCGAGAAATGATTTAGGGCTTGACGACTGTTTATTAACCATTTAACATCAGGCAACCACAGGACGGAGGATTTGTTGATTACACTTGAAGATGTCAAAAAAAACGAAAAAGTACGGGCTCTTATAGCTAAGGCTGATGAATATCTTGGCGTTATCGGTTATACCGAGCATGGCGAACGCCACTGCTCATTGGCTGCCAGTATCGCCTATAATATTATGACGCGCTTGGGCAAGGGGGAACGGCGCGCTCAATTGGCCGCAATAGCCGCCTACCTTCACGATATAGGTAATGTCATCAATCGCGATTATCATGCGCAAACAGCGGCCGTGATGGCGATGAACATTCTTGACAGTATGGGGATGGATCACCAGGAAGTCATCGAGGTGATAGCGGCCATTGGCAATCACGATGAAAAAGATGGCAAACCCGTGTCGGATTTATGCGCGGCCGTGATATTGGCGGATAAATCCGATGTACATAAGTCGCGCGTCCGCAACCCCGAATTTATCAAAACCGATATCCACGACCGCGTGAATTGGGCCGCCAAAGCCTCGTTTTTGCGCGTCGATGAGGTCAAACGCAAGGTGGTTCTCGACATAAATATCGATACCACGACATCATCAGTGATGGAATATTTCGAGATTTTTCTTTCTCGTATGGTCGTTTGCCGTCGCGCCGCGGAGTTTCTCGGTCTGAAATTCGAGCTTGAGATTAACGGTTATAAATTGTTGTAATGTCTGAACAATCCAAATATGAAAATGCCGGCGTCGATATTCGCGCCGGAGATAAAGTCAAGGCGATGATGCGCCGTTTTGTAGAAACCACTTATGGCCAATCGGTCATAGGCGATTTTGGCGGATTCGGCGGTTTATATTCGTTAAAAGAACTAACCGGAAGCGATATTGTTTTGGTCGGGTCAGCCGACGGCGTCGGTACGAAATTGAAACTTGCTTTTGCAATCGGCCGCCATGATACGGTTGGCCAGGATCTGGTGAATCATTTGGTAAACGATATTCTCTGCTGCGGAGCCCGGCCGCTTTTCTTTTTTGATTACCTCGGCTTAGGCAGAATGGATCAATCGACCGTGCTGGAGGTTATCAGGGGATTAAGTACCGCTTGTAAAGAGAATCAAACAGCCTTATTAGGCGGCGAGACGGCACAAATGCCGGGATTTTACGCCGATGATGAATATGATCTCGCCGGTTTTATTGTCGGTTGGGTGCGCAAAGACGAAATTATCGACGGCCGTTCGATTGAACCGGGCGATAAAATAATCGGATTGGCCTCCAGTGGCCTTCACACCAACGGCTATTCGCTGGCCCGTAAGGCTTTTTTTGAAATAGCGAGGATGAAGCCTGGCGATAAAATCGCAGAAACAGGCAACGAAGTTTATGACGATTTAATGCGAATCCATCGGCCATATCTGAAAGCAATCGAACCGTTATTGAAGAAAAATATAATCAAAGGCATCGCCCATATCACCGGCGGCGGTTTTGAAGGGAATATAAGCAGAATTCTGCCTCAGGGAATTCAGGCGGTCATAAACACCTCGTCCTGGACGGTTCCGGGCGTCTTTAAAGCAATCCAGAATATAAGTTCAACGCCGATAAAAGAAATGTATCGGGTATTTAACATGGGAATCGGGATGACTTTGTTTTGTTCGCCGGAAAATTGCCGTGAATTATTATTGGAACTGGCGGCTTGTCAGGCTGTTGAAATCGGGCATTGCCAAGCCGGAACAAGAGAGGTAATTATTAATTATGAATAACCGACCCGCGAGACGTCCGATAGCGCTGCTGATAATGGACGGATTCGGTATGCGTGATAGCGATGATTACAATGCGATTAAAGCCGCCCGCAAACCAAATTTCGATTATTACTGGAATAAGTATCCCCACACAACTTTAGGAGCGTCGGGATTGTCGGTTGGTTTACCGGAAGGGCAGATGGGTAATTCGGAAGTCGGGCATCTTAATTTTGGCGCTGGAAGGATAGTATACCAGGAAGTCACTCGTATCGATAAGGCAATCAAAGACGGCGATTTTTTTAAGAATCCCGCATTAAATAAAGCGATAGAACGAACCATCGAGACCGGCAAGTCGCTTCATTTGTTAGGCTTGTTATCGGACGGATGCGTTCATTCATCTGAAAAACACCTGTATGCCTTGTTGCGATTGTGCGCCGCCAAAAATTTGAAAAATGTATATGTGCACGCTTTTCTCGATGGAAGGGATACCTCTCCCTACAGCGGCGTTCAGTATGTCGAGCGCCTGAACGGAAAAATCGCCGAGATCGGTATCGGTAAAATCGCGACTATTATCGGCAGATACTACGCGATGGACCGTGACAAACGCTGGCCCCGGACTAAGCAAGCATATGATTTGATGTGCGCCGGCAAAGGAGAAATGACCGATGATTTTATTGTCGCCATAAAAGAACATTACAAGCGGGAAAACACCGACGAATTCATGGAGCCTTTGGCGATAAAGGATATCGCTCCGGGCAAGGGCTTGATTACCGAGGGCGACAACGTTATTTTTTTCAATTTTAGGGCTGATCGAACCCGCCAAATTTCCCGGGCGCTTACAGAAGAATCATTTGCCGATTTTGAACGAAATCCCAAATCAATAGTCAACCTGACAACGTTAACCTTATACGATGTTG
Organism: Candidatus Zixiibacteriota bacterium; assembly: GCA_012517955.1. Taxonomy (GTDB): domain Bacteria; phylum Zixibacteria; class MSB-5A5; order UBA10806; family 4484-95; genus JAAYTW01. The sequence goes on from JAAYTW010000185.1 coordinate 6,791, forward strand.
ATTTGAAAGCCGAGGTGGCGTTCCCGCAAGTGCGCTTGGACAATATTTTCCCCGAGGTCATATCCCGCGCTGGATTAAAACAGCTTCGGATTGCTGAAACAGAAAAATATCCTCATGTAACTTTCTTTTTCAATGGCGGTGTGGAACGGACTCTGGAAGGGGAAGACCGCGTGTTGATACCATCGCCAAAGGTGGCCACGTACGATCTTCAGCCCGAAATGTCGGCTCCACAGGTTACTTCCGAAACCTTGCGAAGGATAAATAGCGATTTATATGATGTCATAATCTTAAATTACGCCAATTGTGATATGGTCGGACATACCGGAGTGTATGAGGCCGCAATCAAAGCCGTTGAAGCCGTCGATTGCGGAATCGGACAAGTAATAAAAGCGATTTTGGCCAGAGGGGGAGTGGTATTATTGACCGCCGACCATGGTAATGCTGAAATCATGCGCGAAGCGGACGGTACCCCTTTTACGGCTCACTCCACATCACCCGTACCGTTGGTAATTATCGATGATATTTATAAAGGTGGTTTGCGTGATGATGGCGTGCTGGCTGATATCGCGCCGACGATGTTGCGTTATCTTGGTATTCCCCAGCCCGCGGAAATGACCGGTCGATGTATGTTTTTGGAATAATTGATTTTATCGTATAATGCGGCGCTAATGAAAAAAAAGCTTATTTTAATTTTTATATCCGCGATTTTAACGGCGCTGGCTTTTCCACCGTATAAGCTGGGTTTTGTGGCGTATTTTTCACCGGTATTGTTGCTGTATTTGCTTGATAATGTCCGGGCCAAAGAAGCGTTCGCAATTGGCTATGTTTGGGGAAGCGTGTTCAATATGGCCTTGCTTTATGGCGTGTTATGGGCAACCGTACCGGGGACTTTTGGCGCTATTATTATCCTTGCGCTCGTGCCGGCTTTTCAATGCTGGCTGTATCGGATAGTCGCGAATCGTTCGTCGGTTTTGGGGTTGATTCTCTGGCCGCTGATATGGACAGCTTTTGACTATCTTCGGACTTTCAGCGAATTTAATTTTCCATGGTCCGATTTCGCATATACCCAAAGCTATTATTTGCCCCTGATCCAAATCAGCGAGATAACGGGTCTGTATGGCGTATCCCTGATGGTATATATAGTTAACGTTCTGCTTTTTTCCGCTTTTGTTATTAATGTCCAACATATAAAAAAGAAAATAATATTAGTTACCGCCTTGTGTCTTCCATTGATATTTTATGTGTATGGCCTAATCCGCATACCCGCCGACTCTAAACCCGGCAATACAAGAATCGCTATCGCCCAAGGGAATATCGGCCCCGATATAAAGTGGGAGAATGGGGGGGATCGATTAAGCTATGATACCTACATAAATTTAACAAAACAGGCTGCCCAAAATAACGCCATTATGGTTGTTTGGCCCGAAACCGCGATGCCGTTTTATCTACTGCACGACCCGGCCAAATACCATGCGCTGAAATCCCTGGTCGATTCTTTAAATATAAGCGTCCTGACTGGAATCCCCGAATATGAGCAGGTCGGGAAAAATGAATATATTTATTTCAACGCCGCTGCTCTGATACGACCGGGAACCTATCCAATCCAGACCTACTCTAAAATTAAATTATTGCCGATGAGCGAAAGAATCCCATTTTCGGGAAGATTTAAAATCCTTAAGGATATCCATCTGGGGCAGGCGGATTTTTCATCGGGCAGAAAGCCGGTCTTGTTTAACCTGGACAGCGTAAAATTCGCCACGCTTATTTGTTTTGAGTCGGCTTTCCCGGGCTATTGTGCCGATTTTTGCCGCAACGGAGCTATGTTTTTAGTGGTTATTACAAATGATATGTGGTTTGGGCCGTCATCAATACCTTACCAGCACGCGCAGATGTCGATTTTTAGAGCGATAGAAAACCGTGTTCCGGTCGTGCGCTGCGCCAATACCGGTGTATCGATGTTTATCGATAGTTGGGGTAGGGTCTCCAACCAAACAAAAACGTTCGTGCCCGCTTTAGAAATCAATGATGTCCAACCGGCTCAATCTTCGAGTATGTACAACCGCTATGGAAATTGGCTGCCCATGATATGCGTAGTAATAACGGCGTTTATAATTGCGTTTGCCTTTTTGGGGCGGAAGGGATATATTGGATAACATGAATCGCCTAACCGTATTATTAGTATTGTTTCTTGCGATTATTTTTAACTTCAATTTGACTGCGGCGGGAATCGGAGATTGGCATAATTATACTTATTCCGAGGATGCCACCGCCATTGTTTCCGATGGTCGAAAGATTTTCTGCGGTACCACCGGCGGTCTTATTCTATACGATAACGAAACGCATTCTTTAGTGAAGTTTTTGAATTCAGAAGGTATTGGCGACGTCAATATCAAGTCTGTCACATTTGATTCGGCGGGGAATCTATTCACGGGGGGTTCCAATGGGACCCTTACCAAGATTACACCTGAAAATCGTGTTTATGTATTCAATTTCGAATATCGCACCGGAATAAAGTACTATTTAGTCGATTTATATGCCGATGGAGAAGTACTTTGGGTGGCAAGCGAAATAGGAGTGGGAAAATTCCTGATAAACCATGGAGGCGGCGAATTTCAGGATATCGCGAACCAATTGGGGCAAATTCCGCTTGAAACATCAGTGCGAGCGGTATTGGTAATCGGCGATTATATATGGGCAGGGACGGCAGCCGGTATAGCCTTTATGGAAAAACATAATAATCTTCCGCAAAATCCATCGAGTTGGCGGTCGTACCGACTTGGAGAATCAGGATTGACTAACGCCAATGTGTATTCGTTGATATCTCTAGGAGATACTATATTTGCTGGTACCGCCAACGGCGTGTATTCATTTGGCGGCGATTCTCTCTGGACCAATATCGGGCTGACCGGATTAACCGTATACAGGTTGGGCCAACATAATGGGATAATCGATGCGGCTACCGACAACGGCATTTATCGGAGAACCGAATCGGGATGGAACCAAATCGCCACTGACAGTCTTAAATCGATACGGGCGCGAGGGATTACCTACGATTCCGAAGGGAATATCTGGGGCGCTTTTAACCGCGGTAGTTTCGCCAAATATAATGGAGTTTACTGGCAGGTGTATAAAGTTCCCGGTCCGGCCACCGACGCCATCGTCAAAATTGCAATCGATTCCGCGAAAAACGTTTGGATGGCTCTTGACGGCGCCGGATTGTCAAAGTTCGATGGTGTCGCCTGGAGCAATTACAACGGCGCGAATTCCGGATTACGCAGTAACGGAGCCTACACCGTGGAATATGATAAGTCGCGAAATTCTCTATGGATTGGAAGCTGGGGAGACGGGTTATTTTATTATAATCTGACGGATTCAATATGGATTAATTACCGCGAAACCAACAGCCCGTTTCAAGGGGTTTTTAATGGTTCCTATTATGTCGCCCTCCCCGGTTTAACTTTGGATTCTCGAAACAACATTTGGGTCGTGAATCTTGCCGGCGTAAATCCGCTCGGGGGTAACAACACGGCTCTGGTGGCTTTTAATATAGATGATTCGCTTTGGCAGGTTTATTATGAGAACTCGCAACAAATTCCGGATAACGTCGCCACCAATGTCATTGTCGAAAATAGCGATTTAGTCGCGGCCGGCGGCACCGGCGCCTGGTGGTTGAATTTCGGTACGGATGTTTTTAGCGACGCTGATGATGTTTGGCACGGGAAGATACTGGATGTAATCGATATTAAGGCAATGGTGTTCGATAAATCCGGCAGATTGATTTTCGGCAGTCCCAGCGGTTTGGCCTACTATTCTTTTGCCGCCGATGATACCGTAATCCTTGACCTTCCCGATGGTTACCGAAGCACGGTCAGGGCCCTCGAACTGGATGGTCTGGGGAATATCTGGGTAGGTACCGATTCGGGCATAGTTATTCTTCCAAAGAATTTCGAGAGGGGAAATATTCAATGGATTAATGCTTTCAAGACGGCGAATTCCCAGCTCATTAATAATACGATTAATTCTATCAAAATCGATAAGGCCACGGGCCTGGTCTATATCGG
>JAAYTW010000186.1 GCA_012517955.1 Candidatus Zixiibacteriota bacterium
CAAATTGCGATTCGTGGCGAAAATTAAACGCGCATCGGTGGCGGTTTTTTTCTGGGCCCCGACTCGATAAAAGCTTTTTTCTTCGAGAACCCGTAGGAGTTTTACTTGTAAGTCGGCCGGCAATTCGCCGATTTCATCTATGAAGAGCGTTCCACCGGAAGCCATTTCAAAATGTCCCAGGCGCTTTCCCAAGGCGCCGGTAAAGGAACCCTTTTCGTGGCCGAATAATTCCGATTCAATTACGCCGGGAGCCAGCGAACCAATATTTATGGCGATAAATTTATCTTCCGGTTTGCCCGATTGACGATGGATAGCGCGAGCCACCATCTCTTTCCCGGAGCCTGAAGGGCCTGTTATAAGAACGTTAATATCCGTCGAGCCGACCTGCTCAATCATCCGGGCGATACCAATAAGTTCGGTTGACCGTCCTACCAACCCAAATTCGGCCAACAATTTTCTATCGGCAAGATGCTCATTTAAAATCGATACGATGTGGTCGGCCGAGTCAATCGATTCTACTATCTGGTCGGTATACTCTTCGAATGAACCGCTATTGGGTCCGGTCAAGCCAAGGACGATAACCGATGGGTAATCAAGGAATATTTTTTCCAAATATCTTGGCGGATAATATTCGAAACGAAGATCAAGCAACATGGCGTCCGCGATTTTCCCTTTGAGGGCCGATACCAGAGTCTGCGAATCATCAAAAATCCGCGATTCAAATCCCGCGGCCGCCAAACCCGTTTGTAACGAATCAAAATATCCGCTTTGTCTGGTGAACAGATAAATCATTTTTTGCGTTTTCCGCGTCTGGTTTTAAGATTAAATTTATCCGCCGGCAACAAATCGAGTTCTCTTTTTTCGCGATCGACCCGGGCTACGACTACTTCCAGATGATCGCCCAAGCGATAACGTTTATTTTTACGCCTGCCAATCGCTTGATGTTTTTTCTCATCATAAATATAATAATCGTCTTCAAATGATGTATAGGGAATAAAACCGTCGATAAACATGTTGTCGATTTCAACAAATATACCGCCGCGAACCACTCCGGAAACCGTTCCGGGCATGACCGAACCGATTTTGTCCGCGAAATAATCGAGCATCTTGATTTTCACCGATTCCCGTTCGAGACCATCCGCCATAATTTCAGTCTGCGAACAGTGGGTACCGATACTAGTCAGGGTGCTTCTAATTTTCGAGGCGGTAAGCGAATCGAGACGCTTTTCCAACTGAAGTTTCAGAACACGGTGGAGATGCAAATCGGGATAACGCCGGATCGGCGAGGTAAAATGAGCGTAAACTGGAAAAGCCAGGCCGAAATGGCCGATATTTTCGGGCTGATAAACGGCTTTCGCCAGTGAACGTAAGAGAAGCCGATGAATGAATTCCTCCTCTTTTCTGCCTTTCGCCGATTCCAAGACGCGTTGGATTTTTTTGGGAGTAATTTCCCCTTTAAAACTAAAATCGAAACCCAGTTCTTTGAGCATTTCGGCGAATACCTGCACTTTTAAGTCATCGGGACGGTCATGGACGCGATACAATATCGGCGCGCCCAATCCCATCATATATTGAGCCACCACGCAATTGGCTATCAGCATGAATTCCTCTATCAGGCGGTGGCTATCATAGCGAGGGTAGCGGAATATATCGACGACGTTCCCCTCCGGATCGAGCACTACTTTAGGTTCGGGCAAATCAAAATCGAGACTTCCCGCTTTGACTCGTTTCGCTTTTAGTTTTTTAGCCAGGTCATTCATTTTGGCGAGAAGCACGGCGTATTTTTCAAGTTTCGGCGAGGGTTTATTGTCAAGACATCGCTGTACTTCATCGTAGTTGAGCGAGGCGGCGCTGTTGATAACGCTTTTGACAATGTCGTATTTTTTGATATTGGCGTTCTGGTCAAGATAGATAAAAGCGGTTAAGGTAAGGCGGTCAACTCCCTCGTGAAGGCTGCACATATCGCCTGAAAGTATATCCGGCAGCATCGGGATAACACGGTCGACCAGATAAATGGAATTTCCTCGCAGTAAAGCATCCTTGTCGAGCGCGCTTTTATCGGTTACATAGTGAGAAACATCGGCGATATGCACGCCCAGACGAATTAATCCATCCGGCATTTCTTCATAGCTGACCGCGTCATCGTGGTCCCTGGCGTCGGGAGGGTCAATAGTGAAAATCGTTAACTTACGAAGGTCTACGCGCGCCTTGATTTCTTCATCCGGAATGGTGCGTCCGATTTTTTTCGATTCGGCTATAGCGGCCGAGGCAAATTCAATCGGCACCCCTGATGACCGCACCAGGGCGTCGATATCGACGCCGGGAGAACCGGCCGGACCGAGAATTTCAGATACTTTGCCCATCGGGGGCAAAAAATCGGCGCGCCATTCGTAGAGAACGACCACAGCCATATAATTAGGTCGAAGCGCCAGGCCGTCGGGATTGTCCAGTTCGATTTTATGAGATATCCGCGGGTCATCCGGTTTGAGCTGCCAGCCGTGGCGGGTCTTTTCCAGTTTGCCGACCAATTGGCTTCCGGCACGCTGGATTACTTTCACGACCCGCCCCTCCCTGCTTTTGCCGCTGCGGTAACTTTTCAGTTCGACCAGCACCTGTTCGCCGGGAAGCGCCCCGCCGAGGTCATCGCCGGAGATAAATATTTCGCCGCTGTTATCCTCCGGCATGACAAACCCGATACCGGAACGGGCAATCACCAGCTTGCCTTTGACTTTGCCGGCAAAACTGGTGGCGACTATTCTTCCGCCGCGAATGCGAGCCAGGTCGCCTTTGGCCAGAGCGTTTTTGATAAACTGGCGGAAAGCCCGGTAATCGTTCTGCCCTATATGTAGATGCTGGGCCAATTCCCGCGGTTTAGGGGGACGGGATATCGCGGCTATCGCCTTTTTAATGATATCTAAATCGAATCCATTCATTAAAATAATTTTACAATCTCGACCCGATATTGTCAACTCTAAGCGAGAATACCGAAACTTATAAATTATTTAACTCGTACCGTCTATCGAAGTACTTATTTAGGCGACTTTTCTTCGCCCTCTTTGCGCCAGACATATCGGCCGGTGAAAAGGCTCTTCAGCAATCGCTCTTCCTCGGGCTTTACCGATGGAAACAGCTCCTCTGCCGAATATCCCACCGGAACTATAGCAATCGGCATGAATTTCGGCGGAATATTCAAAATCCGATGCAGATAGGTCGCCATCGTGGGAGTATAGCAGCGCGAACCGAGCCCTTCCTTGTTGGTGGCCAGTAGGATATTCCCCAGAGCCAGCCAGGTCGAGGCGGCCCAGTACGGCTGTCCCGATGGCCCGCAGACCACCACCAGATAAGGAGCTTCCTCCAAGAAAGGCATCTGCCAAGCGGAATCGTTCGCTGGTTCCGATTCGGGTCGGTTGGCGGCCGCGCCGTAATAATACGCCTTTTCGACTTTTTCGGCGGCCAGCCGGATATCCTGTTTTTTCTTGGGGTTGGACACTACCACGATTTTTATTGCGGCTTTGCTGTTGCCGTTGTTCGATTGTGAAGCGGCCTTTACGATACGGTCGATTTTGTCCTTGGGCACCGCTTTGTTGGAAAAGCGGCTGACGCTTTGATGCTTTTTAATAATATCGAAGAAGTTCATAATTTGAACGCGTTATCCTGATACGCAACCCGGCCGTTTACAATAGTGGCCAGCGGTTTGATTTCAGGAATGGTTTCAGTTTTTACTTTGAATATGTCATCGGATAAAACAACGAAATCGGCGGCCATCCCCTCGGCGATTCGTCCTAGTTGGTCTTTCCAGCCGCAGATTTCAGCGGCTCCGACTGTATAGGCGGCAATGGCCTGATGAAGCGAGATACATTGTTCGGGATACCAGGGGCCGCGTTTATCGGTCGGCGATTTACGGGCGAGCGCGGCATAAATTCCCAGAAATGGATTGGCGCTTTCGATAGGAGCGTCCGAACCGAATCCCAGGCGAGCGCCTGATTTCAGAAGCGAATTGAACGCGTAGGCGTATCGCGACCGCTCACCCCAATGGCGGTCGGCCATATCCCTGTCGGCCATCAGATGAACCGGCTGCATGGATGCGGCCACATCGAATTTTTTAAATTTGCCGATATCCTCTTTCCGCAAAATCTGGACATGTTCAATCCGATGTTTAAGGCCGAGTTTACGCGATATCGCGTGCTTTTTGCCGAAAAAATCCAGCAGGAACGAATTGGCTCTGTCCCCTATCGCGTGAATCGCCAGAGGAATTCCCTTGATGTGGGTTTTCTCGTAGTACATTTCGAGTTGTTCTTCGGTTAATGTCGGAATTCCCCGATTCTCCCGGTTGCCTTCGTAAGGTTCATGCATCCATGCCGATTGCGAGCCCAACGCCCCATCGGCGTATAGCTTGAGCGCGCCAAGACTAACGAATCGGGCGCCGAACCCGGCGTTCATTCCAAGATAAGCGGCCGAGTCTATATCATCGGGAGACAACATCAAGAAAACGCGAAGTGACAGCAATCCTTTATCTTTTGCCAACATAAACAATCCGAATCGTCCCTTCCGCCAATCAGCATCGCCGACAGCGGTAACTCCCAACGAGTTTAGCTTCTTAACGGCGCGTTTGAGAGCATCACATTGCATATCTGAAGTCGGTGTTGGCAGCTTTTTATCCACCAAATAGCAGGCATTTTCGAACAACATTCCCGATGGCTCTCCGTTACTCAACCGTTTAATCTGTCCTCCGGGAGGATCGGGTGTGTTGCGGTCGATACCGGCGATTTTCAAAGCTGCCGAATTCACCCAGAGCGAATGCCCATCCTTTGAGTAAAGATGCACCGGATTATCGGGGCAGATTTTGTCGAGTATCGCTTTATCGGGAAAATTGCCGCCCCAGAGGTTTTTATTCCAGCCGCGGCCTAACAGCCAACGTCCCGGGGGAAGTTTGCGGGCGGCTATTGTTAATATGGTAATCGCCTTATCAAATGAATTGATGTTTTGCAAATCCACTTCTTGAAGGCTGAATCCGAGCCCAAGCAAATGCAGATGCGAGTCGATTATACCGGGAATGATTGGGCGTTTCTTCAGGTCGATTACGCTAAATCCATGCCTTCTTAGACTAACCAGCTTTGATTTGCTCCCGATTTCCAAAATACGCCCATCGGCGACGGC
>JAAYTW010000021.1 GCA_012517955.1 Candidatus Zixiibacteriota bacterium
TGAGGTCAATAAACCTATTTTACCAAGGAAATACGCCACGACCGGCAACTGAAACACCATGCCGAATGAAAGCACCATCCAGATAAAAAAATTGAGGTAATCCCCAATCATAATCGTGGCCTCCGTATTGGGAGGCGCCTGTTCAAGAAGAAATTTCAGCCCCCAGGGCATCATGAAAAAATAACAAAATATCACACCGACCACGAAAAAGATAGTCGAGAAAAATACGATTGGATATATGATTTTAATCTCCTTAGAATACAATCCCGGCAACACGAACCGCCATATCTGGTATATCACTATCGGCAATGCTCCAAGCAGTCCGGCGAGCGTTGACAATTTCAGACGAGTCCCGAACGCCTCTGATACTTTGAAAAAATGCAATTTGATACCCGGGGAGGCTTGCTGAAGCGGCCGCCAGATAATCGCAAAAAACCAGTCGGAATAGGCATAGGCGACCGCCGCCGCCACAATCACGGCGATTACGCATTTTATCAACCGCCAGCGCAGTTCCTCAAGATGTTCAAGAAATGACATCTCGGCGGGAACATTTTTAGGGGCGTTGGTCATATCGGCCGAAATTTGAAATCAGCGTTTGCCGCCATCGCTGATTTTAAGGTCTTCAAAAATAAACGCGCCGAAATAATTGGCGGCGTTTCCCCGATTAATGGCTATTTCCAAAGTGCCGGATGACCCAATATAAGCAAGCGGTTGTTTTTCCTGGACATCGGCATAGCTTTTGGATAACCCCTCGATTTTACGCCCACAAACGGTGATTATCGGATTTTCGGGAATCATTTCGGCCGGGACATTAGTGACCAGATTCCCGAACGCGTCGATATCAATTACCTTGCCGATGATATTTTTGCCCATTATTTCAGGTTGCGGGTCTTCTATCAACAACGGATCTGTTATCGGTGGACCAAATTCATCAGGGGGTATTCCCAGGCTCAAATATGCCGCTACTGGAGCAAAAAGGTCGCGGCCGTGAAATGTTTCGGAAGCCGACACCAGCTGATATTTGGGATTTTTAACATCATAGCAATTACAATCGGGGTTGTTTTTCAAAACCGGCGTCAATACTCCGTTGTCAGGCCCCAAAAACAGGTAACGGCCGTCATCGATTATAAGGGCGCGGCGGAGCGGCCCAACCGTAGGGTCGACAACAACCATGTGAATCGTGCCTTGGGGATAGAATCGATAGCTGTTGGCCAGCGCCCGCGAGGCTTTGCGGATATCGGCGGGTGGGATATTGGAAGCGATAGTTATTATTTCGAGGTTCATATTAATCGATTTAATCACGCCGAAGATGGCTCCCATGTAGCCATCGCTGGTGCGGAAATCCGTTATTAGCGTAATGATTTTGCTCATGGCTAAAATTGGATTAGGTTCAAGCCGATTTCGGCGTCCATCGCTCGATGAAACACCTTATCGAATTTATGGATGTATATTTCAACCGTGATTGCCACTTTGCCCGAAAAGCAATGCCCGCCAATCAAGCTGTAGTCGGTTTTACTCATAATCAGATGCGCGTGGACTACCGGGCTATCGTTTAGATATGAGATATTTCCGGAAAGGCTCAAAAGCTCGTATTCATCTTTAAATTCCTGTTTGTAATATTTTTTTTCGTGGCCGGAAAAATAGCCGAGGGTGACATCGGTAATCGCACCGATTCCCCAGAGCGCGCCGGAGGGGATTTTCTTTTCGGCGATAAAGGCGGTCAAGCCAGAGATGAACTCCTCCCCTTTCTCGAATCGGAGTAGGTAGCCATCTTTAAGTTCGGAGTATTTCATTGAGATTTCCTTTCGTTATTTATATATCTAGTTTTAGAGCTTATGGCATACGCCCGGGATTAACATCTCTTATTACCCCGTAGGGGCAAGGCATGCCTTGCCCCTACGCGAA
>JAAYTW010000187.1 GCA_012517955.1 Candidatus Zixiibacteriota bacterium
AAACGATAAAGATGCCGGCGGATCCGTGCAAACCGAAGGCCAGATGACTCTTAATCCGGTGATTTACCTCAAATATCCGAATCCTGTGGCTCATCCGCCGACTTACGCCGCGGTCTTTCCATATTCCGGCGGTTATGTAAATGACACGGTTTCGATAGCGAATACCGGCCGCGTGGATACATTCCAGATTTTAATGTACAACTTTGGAGACGCCACTTTGCTTTCCGGCATTCATGACGATGCCGCGTGGCTTGCTACCGCGGATACTCTTGGAAACTACATTGATACGCTCATAATCCCGCCGTTTGATGAAATGATTCTCAATATCATCATCAATACCACCGGCTTAACCCTGCCCAATTATGCGTCGAATTTGGTTTTCAACACGAACGATCCTGACGCGCCTACCGTGACAATAGCTTGTTCACTTGAGGTCATCGGCGGCACTCCGCAATGTGAATATGTTATCGGCGACATCAGCGGCGATGGCCAACGTCTTGGCGGCGATGTTACTTATGGTGTAAGATTCTTCAAAGGAGTTGGCGCGCCGCCGAGAGACAGCTGTTATATGGATTCCACAGGTACTTATCTATATGTTTCCGGCGATTGCAACGGCAACTGCGAATTCAGGGGTTCGGATATTACTCGATTAGTCGCGTATTTCAAGGGAAATGCACAACTGGCTTACTGTCATTTCTTCCCGACAACCCTGCCACCATACAGAATCCGGCATATCAATGTATGGCGCGACCAGCCAAATCTTCCTAATGTATTGCCTTCGGTAATTAATAAACCTATATCCCAAAAATCCGTCGATTAAGAAGGGGATAGATTTCTTTTATGGGCTTTTCTTTTCCGAAAAGCCCATTTTTTTGATTATTGATTTGCTGTTTTGGGAGTTCGGCCTTATTATTGATTTATGATTCGCTCGAAGACGGTAAATATCTATGCTTTGATAACATCGATTATTTCGTTTTTTATCTACCTGAAAACCCTCTGCCCGACCGTTTATTCCGGTGATTCCGGCGAACTCTGCACTGTCGCCTATACTTTGAGTATCGCCCATCCTCCAGGTTACCCGCTTTTTACTTTAATCGGATGGCTATTCGGTCATCTGCCGTTCGGCTCGGTCGCTTTTCTTTTAAACCTTGAATCGGCTCTTTTTTCGACGATTTCCGTCTATTTCGGTTTCCTTATCTTTGAATATCTTTTACGAGACTCTGCCGTCAAGGCCAATCATTATCTTTATACAATCGTTCCCGCCCTGGGCGCCTTGATTTGGGGATTATCGAATACTCTTTGGGCGAATTCAATCGGCGCCGAAATCTATTCCCTCTCGATGGCGCTTGTGACTATAATCATATTTCTATTCTTGAGATACCAGAAGACATGCTCGGCCCAACTACTGTTATTGAGCTTTTACATTTATGGGTTATCATTGGGAAACCATCTTTCCGTGATAGCCATCGCGCCTATTCTTATTTCATTGCTGATATGGCCGAAATTCAATTTGCGCAATTTCGGCGCCGCATTCCTGATGACTTTAGCCGCAATCTCTATATATTTATACCTGCCTCTGCGTTCACTGAATTACCCACTCATGGACTGGTCTCATCCGGCAAACCTCAAAGCATTTATCGAACATGTTACGGCCGCTCGGTTTCAGGGATTTTTCTCGCAGTTTTCGGTTGCCAATATAATCTTAAATATCAAACGCTTTTTTATTATAATCCATAACGAGTTCCCCCTAGCCTGGCTTGGCCTGTTGGGGATATTCCTGCTTGCTTATAAGAAACCGCGTCTGGGTTTGCCGCTGTTACTTTCGATGCTTATAAACATAGGCTACGCCTCGATGTATGAAATCCCCGATATCGAACCGCATTTTCTTATTACCATATTTCTTTCGGTCGCGGGTATTCTTTTTCTGTGTCACTCGATTTTTTTATACCTGCTCAAGTATTTCAATCGACGTTTGGCCACAGTTGGTTTTATCGCGGCCTTTGCCGCTATATTGATTTTAGAATTTTCAACCAACTATCGCGAAAATGACCAAAGCCAAAATCGCCTGGCCGAATCGTACGCCAATCTGGTTCTAAAATCTCTGCCGCCGAATTCGCTCCTTATTTCGGTAGGCTGGACTTCGGGTTCGCCCTGTATGTATCTGCATAACGTCGAAAAAGCGGCGCCCGATATAACCGTTTTTGACCCGATTAGCATGGAATCGAATCTTGCTAAATACCTTGGCGTGACCGATAGCCTTGGGATAATCCCCGTGCATCAACTGGCCATTAGGGCATTTAATAAATGGCCGGGCGATAAATTTCTCGGTAAAGACCATCTCTGGGGTGGCGATAATCCGTTCAAGCATCAGCAATATCAATTGCAGGGAAACGGATTGGTTTATCGCTGGGGCAAAAAAAACCGGGCCGATTTGAGCGTCTGGCAGAACCTGGCGATTCCCGCCGCGGATACAACTAAACAATCTCTGAATTTTAATGACCGCGTGATGTATTCCAATATTTATCTTTCGTGGGGAGAGGATTTATTGTCCAATGGTATGATTCAAGAAGCCCGCGAAAAATTCGCCGTCGCCGCCGCATTTACAGAAAATTTAACCAACCCATTCATCTCCAATGCCATGGGAATATTTTTTCGAAGGCAGAAGATGTTAGAACTGGCGCGATACGAATACGATAAAGCTTTGAACGCTCCTTTTGTTTCGAATAAGGTTCGCGCCGATATAGAAGTAAATATCGGCAACCTTTTTCGCGACCGTAACGACTTTGAATCCGCCAGAGGACACTATCTTCAGGCGTTGAAATTTCGACCGGGACATGCGGATGCCGAATATAATCTTGCTGTTACGGAAGCTTATATCAATCTGAATAAAAAAGATTACAAGCAGGCGGTGGCTAATTTTATTACCGCCATGCGATTGGATCCGTCCGATCCGATGCTGTATTATAATGTCGGGTTGATTTACGATACCTACCTTGCCGATACCGCCAACGCAATATCATACTACAACGAATACCTGCGGCGCTCCGGCGATATCAGCGCTTCAGCGATAAATTTACAGAATCGAATCGCCAAATTGATGACTGGTCGACAATAAAATAACGGTATCAATATTCATCTTTATGATTGCCTAATAGTATCACAATAGCCAGTTAAATAAACTCAACCTATTTTGGCTCCCGAATCGATATCCTTATCCAATCCTACGAGTACCATCTTATCGCCGATACTGGCCGCCAGAAGCATCCCATTTGACTCTATACCGCGGATTTTGGCCGGTTGCAAGTTGGCTACAATAATAATCTTCTTGCCGACCATCTCTTCTGGCGTATATGCCTTGGCTATACCGGCCACGATTTGACGCCGTTCGTCGCCGATTTTTATTTTCAGTTGTAGAAGCTTATCGGCGCCTTCCACTTTTTGTGCCTCAACAACCTCGGCCACCCGCAACTGGATTTTTTTGAAATCATCGAGCGTTACCCAATCGGGGACGGCGGTTGATTTCGGCGAGACGGTTTCGGCCGGTGACGCGGCTTTTTGAATTCTAGGGAATAATGCTTCGCCTGGGTTGATTTTGGTTCCCGGTCTCAAATTCCCCCACTGCTTTAATTGCTGGATTGTCGAACCGTTTAATTCGAATCCCAATTGCTTCATTATTTCATTGGTTTTCCCTGGCATAATCGGCGAAAGGAGGATGGCCGCGTTGATTACGCCCTCCGCGGCGTTGTAAAGGACCTCGTTAAGTATCCGCTTTTCGCCTTTCTTGGCAAGTTCCCAGGGCTTATTTTGTTCGGTATATCGATTGAGCAGGCGGACGAATGTCATAATCTTATCCAAGGCCGCGTTGATTTTGAACTGCTCGATTTCCGTGTCTAGCCCCCGATATAATCCGCGGCATTCCACCGCGATTTCCCCTTCATATTTTTCCGGCTGATAACCCGGATCCGGCACGATATAATCGCAATAAGAACTAATCATTTTGCTGACTCGCGAAAGCATATTCCCCAAATCATTTGCCAAATCGGAATTGTAGCGAAGGATAAAGCTATCCTCCGAATATGATGAATCCTGCCCGAGCGTCATGTCCCTTGCTAAAAAGTAGCGGAATGGATCGATTCCATACTTATCTGCCAGATCCAACGGTTTTATAACGTTGCCGACCGATTTCGACATCTTGGCGCCTTCCATAAGCCACCAGCCGTGCGCGAATATGGTTTTTGGCATCGGCAAGCCGATAGCCTTGAGCATACAGGGCCAGTAAACGGCGTGTGTAGTCAAGATATCTTTACCTATTAGATGAACCGCCGGCCACCAATCTTTTTCGAATTTGCCCGTTTCGATATCGAAACCTATTGCCGATATATAATTTATCAGGGCGTCAAACCAGACATAACAAACATAATCGCTGTCAAATGGAAGCTCGATTCCCCAGGCCAGCCGGCTTTTGGGACGGGAGATGCATAAATCGCCCAGCGGTTGCTTTAAGAATCCCAATACCTCATTGCGGCGGAATTCGGGTTGAATAAATTCCGGATGATTATTTATATAATCTATCAACCACTTTTGATAATAACTCATACGGAAAAAGTAGTTCTTTTCCGAAAGCTTTTGCACGGGCCTGCCGCAATCGGGACACTTGCCGGCAACGAGGTCTTTCTCGGTCCAATACCTTTCTTCATATTTGCAATACCAGCCTTCGTAATCAGCGGAATAAATCTGCGATTCACCGGCCTCATTTTTAGACCCGTACAGTTTTCGCAGTATCTCTATCACGACCTTTTTATGGCGCGATTCGGTCGTCCTGATAAAATCGTCGTATTTGATTCCCAGTTTTCCCCAGGCGTTTTTAAATCGAACCACTATCTGGTCGCAATATTGCTGGGTGTCGATATTTTTTGCGCCTGCCGTATCCTGAAGTTTTTGGCCGTGTTCATCGGTGCCAGTCAAAAAGAATGTCGGATATCCCAGCAAGCGATGGTATCCGGCCAGAATATCGGCCAGCACGGTCGTGTAGGCATGTCCAATATGCGGTTCGTCGTTAACATAATATATAGGCGTTGTTATGTAAAACTTTCTCATTATCGGTTCCAATCTATGTGTAATTGGTTGACTTTTTCGAATATTATCTATGCGGCGCGCGGGCGCATCAATGGCTGCCCTTTCGCGCCCGACAGCGAAAAATCCAACGTGATAAGACAAACAAATCGCATAAAAAACTAATCGGAAATCATTCCCAATTCTTGATCTTCACCCTCGAATTTTTCGGGTTTAGGCCGCTCGGTGATTCTGAATTGGCCTCGTTTTACCGCTCGCTTGAACTCATCTAGGCTGATAATTCTCTGGCCTTCGTTTTCCAGTCTTAGCGTTATTTTTTGTTTGAAAATATCGCATTTTTCAACTAGACCGGCCATGTTTTGGAATAAGCACTGGCACCCTAACGGCGGATAATCAGGCACAACCGATTCGTAGTATTCTTGTTCATAGCGCAAACAACATAACAGCCGGCCGCAATTTCCGGAAATCTTTTGGGGGTTTAGCGCCAAATTTTGCATCCGCGCCATCTGAGTGGAAATTGTCTTGAATTCCGGCAGAAAACATGAACAACATTGTTGCTTTCCGCATACGCCGTAACCGCCCAATCGCTTGGCCTCATCGCGGACGCCTATTTGGCGAAGTTCTATTCGAGTCCTGAATGTGGCCGCTAAATCCTTCACGAGCTCGCGAAAATCAACTCTTTTCTCAGCAGTGAAATAAAACGTTATTTTGTTGCAGTCATATTGATATTCGACATCGACAAGTTTCATTTTAAGTTGATGCTTTTCGATAAATTTAAGGCATTCGTTGAAGGACTCTTCCTCTTTTTGGCGATTAAATTTCAATCGCTCCAGATCGTTAGGCGCCGCCAGACGGATTATTTTCTGAATTTCCACCCCTTCCTGTATATCAGCCGGCACGGCTTTGCGCGTTACTTTGCCCATATCCTCGCCTCGTTCAGCCTGGACGATTACGTATTTCCCAACCTCAACCGATAAATCATCCGGGGCGCTATAGGCTTGACGGCGGTTTCCCTTGAATTCTACTATATATTCCATCTCAACTATCCGATTCTCGATTTTGACCCATGGCCCGGTCGAATTCGATATACATTCCAATCCAGGCCAAATCGACTGATACATTATTCATTTCGTGCACCCGAGCCGCTTTTATCAGGGCCTTTAGCCATTCCTGAATAATCGCTCGCGAATTCAATGCCCGGGCCGATTTCTCTAACTCATTTTTAATATCGATATTTATCAGTTTGTTATCAAGGCCAATTTTTATAAAGTAGAAATCGCGCAATATCTTGTAGAGAAGCTTAAAATCGTCGCGAGCATCGTCAAAAGACATTTTCAGGCTGGTTTTCCGCAAAGCCTCGATAGTTTTCGGCATTTGTCTATCGCGGATATAATCTGATAATATCCGCCAAACGTTATCACGCCGTTTAATCAGGTTCTCCTGATGAGCTTTCAAGGCCAGCCCTGGACTGCCGGCGGCGTAACGAAGGTAGAAATCTTCGCATTTGTCGTATCCTGCGCCGCGAAGGTAATCTCTGATATCATCATCGGTTGCCGGCGGAATCGGAATTCGTAAGGTGCGCGAGAGTAACGTCTGGGGTATTGTATTGGGCCTGGCGGTTGTCAATATCATCAGGGTATCTTCAGGAGGTTCCTCAACCGTTTTCAAAAACAGGTCGGATGCCCCGAATGCCATTTTTTCGATTTCGCATACCATCACTACCCGTCTTTGGCCAAGCATCGGACGCTTGCCAACGGCTTTAATCAAATCACGGATTATGTCAACCGGTATATTCTGCTTTTTGGCGAATGATACAATCCGATAAGGGTCTTCCGCTTTTTCCGCTAAAAAACGGTTAACCTCTTCAAGACTATCGTCGCTGTAGCGAGCATCCGAATTGATAGGGTCGCAAAAATGAAAAACCGTGTTTTTTCGGGATTCGCTGGCCAGGTTCGGAAAAGGAAAGACCAGCAAGAAATCCGGATGTTTAAAATTTCTTACGCTGCGACAGCTCAAACATTCCCCGCATCCGGCCCTATCATTCTGACACAGAAAACGCGTTGCCATCCAAATTCCAAGGGCAAACTTACCGATGCCGGGCGGACCGCTTAACAAAATCGCCTGACCGCGTTTTCCGTGTTCGATAATACGGTTGACCGATTCTAACGGCTTGGGATTGCCAAGGATTTTTCCTATCGCAACCATAATTCTGGATCCAATTGTTCTTTTCCCTTGCGAAGTTCGAAATGGAGCCTCGGCCCCGAAAGCGACCCCGACTCTCCGACACTACCGATTCTTTCGCCTGGCGATACTTTCTGTCCTATCTCGACGTCGATTTCATCTAAATGAGCATACAGCGTGTAATATCCGCCCCCATGATCAATTATAATGAAGCTTCCGTAGCCCCGTAACCATGAAATATGAACGATTTCGCCGGCCGCCGCCGATAATATCCCCGTGCCTTTTGGCGCCGCGATATCTATTCCGGCGTTCAACACCGATGTCGAATAACGGCTGTCGACTACCTTACCGAATGGCTGCAAAATTTTACCCTCCACCGGCCAAACAAGTTTTCCCTTAAGCTTTTCGAAATCGGCCGATTCTTCCGGGCCGGCGGCTTTACGTCTTTCGTTTAAGTCATCGATAATACCGCCGATTTTAGTTTGAGTTTCCAATAAATCCCGGATGCTTTTTTTCTGTGATTCTTTCTGTTTACGTACTTGTGCCAGAAGCGCTTTCCATTTTTTTTGCTGGATTTTAGCTATTTCGAGCTGGTTTTGTTTGTTGGCTTGTAGTTCCTGGACCAACGCTTGTTGCCGCGTTATAACGGCTTGGTTGCCGGCGATTTCGCCGCTCAGTTTTTTGATTCGGGCCAGCAAATTCTTGTCGTAGCGATTAAGAAGTGAATAATAATATGCCCGCCTTACGCCCTGAAGAATATCCTCGGCTCCCAATACCGAGAAAGTTTGAGATGTCGCCGTGCGTTTATACATCCAGACCAAACGATTTTCCATCAACCGCTTGCGGATTGCAAGTTCGTCGTTATTGGCCCGGGCTTTCGCCTGAAGCTGGTCAAGCTGACGTTTATAATCGGCTAATTGCCGGTTGATTTTCACCAGTAGCTGATTGTTCAAATTCAGCTCTTCTTCCAAAGCATTTAGCATCTCCAACTGATTTTGCTCTTGTTTTTCCAATTCCTGCAGGTTGCTTCGCTTTTGTTCCAATTGCTGTTTTATTTTTTCCAATTCAGTTGACCGCGATTTGATTAAACTGTCAATCTGTGTTTCCGGTTCAGCAGCGAAAGAATTCAATTCCGGACGCGCCAAGAACAGAATCCCCCCGATTATCCAGCATAATACGCGAAGTGATTTCATATTATAAATCAATGTACCGATGCAAAGCCAGATGGCTCCCCATCAGGCCGATAAGGCCGCCGGCGATTATAAAGCTCCAGACCTCCGTGGAATCCAGCGACACTATTGGGATAATCGTTCCCGAAAATGAATTGGCACCGATTTGCAGGACCAGCATAGCCAGCACGGTGCCGATTAATCCGATTAACAACCCCATCAGCAAATAGGGAATGCGTACGAACGAATTTGACGCCCCGACCAACCGCATCACATAAAAAGTTAGATGTCTATTGGCGACACTTACGCCAATAGTGTTTCCGATTATAAAACCACAGGCCAAAATCACCAGAATTCCTATAAAGAACCCCAGCACCGCGACTATCGTGAAAACGTTTTTCAATTTGGCCACCGCCGCCGGCACATAGCCGACATCATCGACTCCTGGAAGCGCCTTTATCGAATCGACCAGTCTCTGATAGTAATCGCCATCATAAACGAGCGGCTCCAGCGTTAGTTCATATGACGCCGGTAGCGGGTTACCGACAATTCCGCTTAACATGTCTTCGCCGAACGTAACCTTAAGCCTTTCCAGAGCCATATCTTTTGATATATATTTGACATTCAAAATCGCTTTATTGGCCACTAAATTGCCATGAAGGTATTCCTGCGTGAGCGAATCGATATCGGCTTTTAGGTAGACTTCGATAGAGGCTTGCGCTTTCAGCTTTTCGACCGCCAGGCCGGTGTTTTTAATTATCAGCGCGAAACTTGCGGCCAAAAGCGACGCTAGAAACACGGTCAACACCGATCCTATAAACGACCAGTATTTGGATGTTATCGCGCGAATCGTCTCACGGATAAAGATAAAAATAAATCTCATTCTATGCTTTCCGTAACCATGCCGTTTTTGAGATATAATTTGCGATAGGGGAGAGCCGCCAGCAAATCGACGTTGTGGGTGGCCATAAGCACAGAACATCCTTGGATATTGATTTCTCTAATAAGCTCAAGAAGCGATTGCGAATTTTCCCTATCCAGATTACCGGTCGGTTCATCAGCCAATAAAAGCAATGGCTGATTGGCCAACGCCCTAGCTATTGCCACTCTCTGGCATTCACCGCCCGATAGCTGATGGGGGTAGTTACCGCTTCGTTGAAGCAACCCCACCAGTCGGAGCAGTTCCGTTACCCGCGATGATATTTGCCTCCGCGATTTGCCGGCCACTTCCAAAGCCAGTGCCACGTTTTCCCAAGCGGTGCGTTCGGGCAGAAGCTTGAAATCTTGAAACACCACGCCGAGATGGCGGCGAAGACGCGGAATCTGATAAGGCCGGATTTTAGTGACATTGTACTGGTCGAGCTTGATTTCGCCGGAATCGGGGCGTTCTTCGCGGTAAATCATTTTCAAAATCGTGCTTTTACCGGCCCCGGATGGCCCGGTCAGGACCGCCATTTCGCCGCGATTAAGCTCAAACGAGACATCTCGGAGAATTGGTTCGCCGGCTTTGTATGATTTGCTTAAGTTTCTGACAATCAGCATACGGGGAATTTAGCGCAGAATGGCGCGCCGGTCAAGCGGGATGTGGAATTGAATCTGTAGGGGTGATTAGCAAATGGCCCGAATTAAATCCGCATAGGGGCACGATATATCGTGCCCAAATTCGTTTGTTATAATGAACTTGCCCGGTGGCTGTCCAGCGAGATTCGGGCATCAGTAGGGTAGAACCCTTAGCGGTTCTACATTACTTAACACATAAGCCTTATCTTATCCTCCGTATCTCCTCAATCAGCACGTCGGCGACTTCGGCTTCGTTCATCACCCGAACCGTCTTGCCTTTCTTAACCAGCAAAATCCCGGCTTTGCCGCCTATAATTCCGATATCGGCATCGGCCGCTTCGCCCGGCCCGTTCACGATACACCCCATCACCGCGACCTTTATAGGCTTGTCTACTCCGATTAACGCCTTCTCGACCTTGGCCACCAGCCCGACCAAATCGATTTCGGTGCGGCCGCAGGTGGGGCAGGATACCAGCTCCGGCCCGCGCCGTCTGATTCCCAACGCCTTCAGTATTTCCCAGCCCGCCCGGATTTCATCTTCGACATCGGCAGTCAGCGATACCCGCAGCGTGTCGCCGATTCCCTCGGCCAGCAATATGCCCATCGCCACCGAAGACTTAATCGCGCCGGAAAACGCTGGCCCGGCTTCAGTAACCCCCAGGTGAAGCGGGTAATCGCATTTCCGCGCGATAAGACGGTAAGCCTCGATTGTGGCTTGCGCCGTGGAGGCTTTCAGCGATATCACGATATCGGTGAAATCGTGGCGTTCCAAAATACCCACATGTCGCATAGCCGATTCCACCATGGCTTCCGGCCGCGGCCCCACGTATTTATCCACCAGGTCGCGTTCCACTGACCCCTGATTCACCCCGATTCGAATAGGTATTTTTTTCTCTTTGGCCTTTTCGACCACTTGTTTAATTCTATCTTCGTTACCGATATTGCCGGGATTGATTCGTAGTTTCGCCACCCCGGCATCGGCGGCAAGTAAGGCCAGCTTATAGTTGAAATGAATATCTGCCACAAGCGGCACCGGGCAAGCCACCCGGATTTCCCCCAGCGCGTTAGCCGCTTTTTCATCGGGAACAGCTACCCGGATAATCTCCGCGCCCGCGTTCACCATCCGCTGGATTTGCTTATTGGTGGCGGTAACATCGTGGGTTTTGGTCGAACACATCGACTGCACCGCGATGGGATTATTTCCGCCGATAGCGATAGCCCCAATTTTCACCTCGCGGCTTTTTCTGCGTCTGATATCCATCAAAATTCCTCTGAAATCTCTACCTGTTGTCCCCGATTGGCGGCAATCTCGGTAATTTTATTGATTACCTCATCGACCAAGTATTCCGGCGTCGATGCGCCCGCCGTTACGCCGACCATTTCCACATTCGCGAACCAAAAGGGCACAATTTCTGAAGCGTTGTCAACCAGAAATGATTTCGCGCCCATTGAACCGCCAATTTCGGTCAGCCTCCGCGAATTAGCCGAATTTTTCGAACCGACCACTATGATAAGCTGAGCTTTTGCGGCCAACTCCTTTATCGATTTCTGCCGGTCTATTGTCGGGCGGCAAATAGTGTTGGTCACGGCGATATTTTCAAATCGCTTTTGCAGTTCAATTGCTGCAGACTCGAACGATTCCAGCGACCGGGTGCTTTGCGAAATCAGCGCCACAGGTTGGTTGAACTGGGGGAGAGCCGCGATATCATCGATTTTATCGACAACCCATATCTTGTCAGGCGCCACTCCGACTATCCCTTTGACTTCATCATGCCCCGGATCGCCGAATAACAATACTGCGTACCCCTTATCTACATATTCTCTGGCAGTCCGATGGATATGTTTCACCAGCGGACAGGTGGCGTCAACCACGCTTAACCCAAGCGATTCGGCTCGCGTGATTTCCGATTGGGCAATCCCGTGCGCCGATATTATCAGCGTGCCGCTTTTAACCGATTCGATATTATCGGCTTTGGGCAGTCCAGCCTTTTCAAGCTCATTCACAACGGCGGCATTATGGACTACTTCACGAAGAATCGTGACCGGTCCCAATTTATTTTCTCGCGTTTGTTTGGCAATCCTGATTGCCCGTCGCACTCCCGGACAAAACCCCCGATATTTAGCTAAGTAAATTTTCACTTTATTTCAGTGATAGAAATCGTTCAATTAAATCATAATTGCGGCTTATTTCCGGATGGAACGTCAGGCCAATCAAGTTCCCCTGTTGAACACCCACCGGCTGCCCTTTATATTCAGCGATAACCTCGCAACGCTCGCCGATTCGAGTTATTTGCGGCGCCCGGATAAATACCATCTCGATATTTTTCTTTTTCTGGATATATTGTCCCATATCGGTGAACGAATTAATCTGGGAGCCATAAGCGTTCCGAGCAATCGTAACATCCAGCAAACCCAGGCCTTCTTCGGACGGGCCTGTTATTTCTTTAGCCATCAGGATTATTCCCGCGCAAGTTCCCAGCATAGGCCCTTTAAATTTTTTCAGCCTATCCCAGAGCTTGTTTTGTTTGGCGAGCTTTCGCATAGTGGTCGATTCGCCGCCGGGCAATATCAACGACTCGACTTGTATCAGCTCCTCGGGTGTTTTCACATAGATGAACTTGTGGCCGAGCTTTTTTAAAACTCGGCCGTGTTCGAAATAATCCCCTTGAAGGGCCAGGATACCGATTGGATTGGTTTGAACCGTCATCGAGTTTGCAAAAGTTGATCCGCCGGTATTTGTTTTATATCCAATCCCTTCATCGGGTCGCCTAGTCCTTTGGAAATTTCGGCGATTTTTTTGGGATCGTTGTAATAGGTGGTGGCCATAACTATTGCTTTGGCTCTCGCTGATGGGTCTGATGATTTGAAAATCCCCGAACCAACAAACACCGATTCGGCGCCAAGTTGCATCATCAGCGAAGCATCCGCCGGGGTGGCTATACCGCCAGCCGCAAAATTCGGTACAGGCAATTTCTTGTGGATTTTAACCCAACGCACGATTTCGTATGGGGCTCCGAGAGATTTGGCTTCAGCCATCAAGGCTTCATCGTCAAGTACAGTCAGACGACGGATGCCATCCATGACCAAACGCATGTGTCGTACTGCCTCTACAATGTTACCCGAACCGGCCTCGCCTTTGGTGCGCAGAAGCGCCGCGCCTTCACCGATGCGCCGTAACGATTCGCCTAAGTTGCGACAACCACAGACAAATGGAACTTTGAATTTTGATTTGTCGATATGATTAGTTTCGTCAGCAGGAGTGAGCACCTCCGATTCGTCGATAAAGTCGACTTCCAACGCTTGAAGCACTTGGGCTTCCGCAAAATGCCCTATCCTACACTTGGCCATTACCGGGATACTGACGGCTTGTTTGATTTTGGCGATTATCTCCGGGTCGGCCATACGAGCTACACCGCCCTCTTTACGGATATCTGCAGGCACTTTCTCCAGAGCCATCACGGCCACTGCGCCGGCGTCCTCGGCGATTTTGGCCTGGTCGACATTGGTGACATCCATGATGACGCCACCCTTGAGCATCTCGGCCAGCCCGACTTTTACTTTAAATTCTTTATCGTTAAACATATTGTCCACCTCTATTATGAGAAATCTATTGCTTAATCCTCCATTGTTTAATATAACGGTCTAAAGCCTTATGTCAAGGGTATTGCGAGATAGTTCGGCGGGTGGGTTCCGCAACGCCTTCGGCGTCGGGAAACCCGACAGCGCTGAAGCTTGGCGGTCGCGATATGCGGTTTTTCGGCAAAATCGGTATTGTTGTGATTAGGTTGATATCGGGTTTCCGGTCCGGCGGGGAGCCGGACTGCGGAACCCACCTGATGTGATTGTTATAACTGCTGTGCCTTCGCGCAGGGGCTTATTATACCAAGCTCTATAATTGCAGCGGCCGCCAGCCCCCCAAATACCAGTTGACATACCCGTCCATTTATGCTATCATATACTCATAAAGGCAACGGGGTTAACAGCAGATAAAAGTAGGTCGGGTTCCGGAGTCCGGTAATTGCCGGACGGAGAAACCCGACATTTGAAATATAAATGAAAACCCTTCGAAGATATGATATTCGCCATGCGGCCTATTTTATTACCTGTGTAACCTATGAACGCCGGGCAATATTACTAAACGATATCGATTTATTTTGGAAATGCTGGACAATGCCGGAACCATCGGCCTGGGTTATTTTACCGGAACATTTCCATTTTATATTGAATATCGAGGATCAGAGCATTTCCGACATCATGCACTATTTTAAAATTAAATATTCAAGAAATTTTCGTGATAGGTATGGGCCGGGAAATGTCTGGCAAAATCGCTTTTGGGACCACATTATAAGAGATGAAGATGATATGAACAGGCATATCGATTATATCCATTACAATCCAGTCAAACACGGTTTGGCAATTAGCCCGTTTAATTATGCGAATTCGTCTTTTACGGCGTATTTTAGCGAAGGCCGTTATGGACAAGATTGGGGGACAGATTATCGAGAAGAAGAAGGGTTTGATTTTGGCGAGTAATGATGGATTAAGTAGGTTGGTTTCCGAGTCGCCCGCCGCGGCGGGAGAAGGCCGACAAATTCGTTCGACAAGTGTCGGGTTTCTCATTCGTTCCACTCATTCGGAACCCGACCTACGACTAACTGCGGCGAAGGGCAAGGAGAATGTAATGTGCCAAGGAAATCAGTGAGGCAACGCATATTACGCAGCGTGCCTCAGGATGGAAGTGGTAACACGACATCCTGAGGCCAAATGACCATGGCTAAGAATTGGCGGAATATTTATTTAGACAATACCGTTCATTTGATCACTGGCACAGTACATCAATGGCAGCCAATGATCCTATATCCGGAAATTACTAAGATGATGTATGATAAATTTAACGATAAGTCCCAGGATTTCGAAACCTCGATTATAGCCTATGTATTGATGCCGGAGCATTTTCATCTATTAGTTCATTCCAAAACCGGATTGAGGATTCAGGGATTCCTTCAAAGCGCCAGACAGAGCATATCAGGCGAGGCAAAGCATATAATCGAAATTGGCAATGACAGCTTTCGCGATTATTGCCGGAATAATAATATCGATTCAAAGGCATTTTATGAATTGACAGCCGGGAAATCTCAGTTTAGATTCTGGAAAGAAAAACCGAGAGTCATTGCGTTAGTGGATAAGGCGGATATTGGCAATAAAGTTGATTATATTCACAATAATCCTGTACGGCGGGGCTGGTTAAATATCCTGCCCAATGGCCTTATTCGAGTTATCAAAGTGTTGTTGAAGGAAAAGTTATGGCCTCAGGATGTCGCCTTAGTCAGTCTCCATCCTGAGGCACACGAACTAATTGCTTTAACCCAATATTCACTTAACCTCAAATCACCCTATACCTCTCCAACACCTCCATAGTCGCGGGTACAACCTCAACCCGCTGCTCCTCGGCGCCGTTTAGGCGCACC
>JAAYTW010000188.1 GCA_012517955.1 Candidatus Zixiibacteriota bacterium
CCGCGCCGACAAACGCGGCGCCGACAGGTGGAACAAGCGACATTATCTCGTTATCACTTCCGAATACAATCTTAAAGCCCCAACGGGATTTTATCAATGATTCAACCAGATTTCTTCCTTCCAAAGCCGGCCGGGATTCGCCGACATAAAGCGTACCGGTCCAACCGAGATTTCCCGCGCACTTGATACTTTGGGCGATGGTACCGGAATTGGAGATAGTCACAACGCTTTCATATTTTAATATTTCGACAGCGGCTTTCTCGGCTGCAAAGGTCATTGCTTGTCCTAAATCGCCTTGAATAATTGTTAAATCTGACATAATATTAATGCCCGGTTCATCAACGGAGTCTTCGATTTCCGCTCTCACTCTCAAAACGGTACCCATCGGCGGTTCCCAGCCATCCATCAAACCCACCAATTTGCGATACTCCGATTTTTTTAGTTCAGCCGAAGCGCTGATAAATAAATCCAACAAAGCGCGGCTAATATAACCGGCTCCATGAATATTATCGGCCATCAACGATTCAAGCCTTTTTCGAGCATTTGAGAATATCATACGCCCGCCTTCCGAGTGTTTTTGA
Organism: Candidatus Zixiibacteriota bacterium; assembly: GCA_012517955.1. Taxonomy (GTDB): domain Bacteria; phylum Zixibacteria; class MSB-5A5; order UBA10806; family 4484-95; genus JAAYTW01. Next base: position 582 of record JAAYTW010000188.1, read on the forward strand.
AATGAAGTTTACCTACCTGGTATAATTTATCTTTGCCGTTTTTGCGAACAAATTCCCTGATAGCCTCGTCGGTCGGCGCGCCGGCGCCGGGACGAAGATTGACCCCATATGTCCTCGATAGAAACGCCAGGCGATTGAGAAATTCACCGCGAGCCAAAATCGAGGCGGCCGCGACGGCCAGATTCCGCTCGGCCTTAGTCCGCTGGATAAGATTTACGGTGCGGCCTTTTTCTTGAAGCGCTTTTTTCACCAAACTTTCGTCGCCGAATTGATCGGTCAGCACATTCTGGCAATCGACTTTCTCCAAAATATTCTCTATCGCCTTGGCGTGCGCCCAGGCCAGAAGCCGATTCAGATTCCGAAATTTGGCGTAGAGCTGGTTATACTTTTCGGGAAGGATTACTATTATATCATGCGGACAAGCAGCCTTGATAAATTCGGCTAGTTCGCGGACGCGATTATCGGAGATTTTTTTGGAATCTCTGACATTGGCGCCTATAAGCAAATCCGAGGTGTTGGAATCGACATAGCAGGCGGCGCAAACCAACGGCCCGAAATAATCTCCCTTACCGGCCTCATCGGTGCCGATAAGCCCCCCCGCGATTAAATCGTCATGCACCGCTAAATTATACCCGCTCTAAATATTTGCCATCGCTGGTATCGATTTTAATCTTGTCGCCTTCTTTTATAAATAAAGGCACCCGAACGGTCAGGCCGGTTTCGACTTTAGCCTGCTTGGTGAGGTTGGAAACGGAATCGCCTTTGACTCCGGGTTCTGATTCGACAACTTTTAGAACAACGGCGGTCGGCATTTCCAGCGAAATCGGGGCTCCTTCAAAAAACAGCACCTGGTATTCGAGGTTTTCCTGAAGGTACCATCTATAATCGCCGATTTGCTCGGGCGTGAGTTGGATTTGCTCGTAAGTTTGGGTATCCATAAAGTGGAAGCCGTCGGCATCATTGTAAAGATATTGCATGTTTTTCTGAACGAAATCCGGCTCTTCAAATTGCTCTCCTGCCGAAAAAGTGCGTTCCAAAATCGCTCCGGTGCGAATACTTTTGAGCTTGGTCCAGACATTGGCCCGGCGTTGAGCGGTGCGAGCGTGCTGGAAATCGACGATATAGTAAATTTCCCCTTCGACTTTTAGTCTCATTCCTTTGCGAAAATCCGACGTATCTATCATTTAGCAACCTCCAATTTTACTGGAATATATAAAAAAAAAGGGATTTCGGCAAGGATAAAGTTTAGGGCGATTATATTGATTGGCTGTCAGGTTTTGAAGAGAGCAATTACTGCCCGTGATTGATTAAATCCATCATGCGACGTTCGGTCAATTCGCGATTAGCCAGAATATTCGAGGCGGGCGTTTCTATCATTGGTTCCAAATAGGCGATTTCCGGAGAACGTTTGAGCATCAGCGATTGTCGTCCGCTTTTTCGATTGTCGGACTTGACCACATTTTCGGCGGCCAAGCGGGATAACGCCGCATACCGGCGGTCGGTTCGGATATATTGATAAATGTTCGACAATGCGGGTACTCCTAATCCCCGCCGCATTTTAGAAACTTCAATTATATCCTGATAAACGGTCGATTCGATATTATTGCGGGCAATCGCCTGATAATAAGCGGATTCGCCATACAGACGGGTAACATCATCTTTGGCAAGGGCTTCTTCAAGTTCGCCGGCTTTGGCCGTTATTTGCGGGATTACATAATCGGCAAGCGCAATAAACCATCCGGCAGGATTGAGCATCGCCGCGAATCCGGCTTGTTCCATATTCAATGAGATATTCTCAAAGCGAATCCGTAATCGGGCAACAAATAACACCGATTTGGGGCGATTCGGGCTCAAACGAGCGTATTCAGTCGCCATCAACACCTTTAAATCGGCGACAGATAAAAATTGCAGCGCCGCCAGGCCGATTTCCCAATATTTTTTGCCGCCGTAGTAAATATCATCAAGGCGGTTGATTTCGTGTTTAATACGAACGCGCGAATCTGGGACCAAATGGACCAATTTAATCGGTTTACTGCCGAATTGCCGTGCTAACTCATCGTTTTGCGCGAATAATTCGGGCGCATCAACCGGCATAATACTGATATAATTTTCCTGACCATTCTTTTTCTTTCGCAAGGCCATGATAACCGTGTAAGTACCGGTCGCCGCAAACCAGGCGGAAATGCTAAAATATAACATGGCCAGTTCATCGGCGTCTATAAGCCAATATTCCAGCGAATAATATGCGGCAATGCCCAATGCAATCGGTAGAGTGACTAAAGCGGCAAATAAGCTTAAGGTAAATACTTTTATGAATCCAAGATAAAATAATTCAACTATTTCCTGGCTGAATTGGCTGGTATTTTCTGATTGTCTCAGCGACCGGTCGAATAAAAAGCAAAAAAACGCCAGGCTTAGGGTCAAGCCGGCTAGGAAAATGCTGAGATTAAAGGCGAATTGCATCGGCTATCCTCACGAATATAGTAAACATATAATAGAATCGGCAAAAATGGGGATTTTATAAGCAACCTAACCTGATTTATGATTAAGATAACAAGCGGCAATCGGCATTGCCGCTTGTTATTTAATAAACGGAAATAGATTATTCGCTGTCGTATTTAATCAACGAATGGCATGGATATTTGGCAATCTTTTTCCGGCCGTTTAAAAACGACAGCTCAATTAAAACCCAGATTTCGACGACTTCCCCACCTAATCTTTCCACAAGCTTGCAGGCAGCCTCGATAGTGCCACCGGTCGCCAGAAGGTCATCCACCACCAGTACTCTCATACCGCGTTTTATAGCATCTTTGTGCATTTCAAGAGTGGCTTTACCGTATTCCAAATCGTACGATTCCGAGATTGTTTCGGCAGGAAGTTTGCCCGGTTTGCGGGCCGGAATAAAAGCAACTTTCAGGCGATCGGCCAAGGCGCCGCAAAATATAAATCCGCGCGATTCAATGCCGACGATGGCATCGAGCTTTTTGTCTTTATACCTTTCATAAAGATGGTCAATCACATAA
>JAAYTW010000022.1 GCA_012517955.1 Candidatus Zixiibacteriota bacterium
CCCACTCCCTGAAGGATTCCGCGATCGGACATCTTTTCGAGTTGGGCAATACATTTTTTAAGCAATTCAGTGAACGGCATACCCGCTCGTTGCTCGACTATGTCCCTGTTGATTGGCCAATTCTTTTTCAGGAAAAACCAGACATCGTAAATATCCCGGTTGGTTTTGCCGATTCGTTGGTACATGGCAATCAGCTTGTGAGCGAACATGTCCTCGCGAACCATCACGAGCATCGACACGCCCAGAAAGGTTTTTATTTCGTATTTGGATTCGAACAAACGGCGATTGATTTCGATTTTGATATTATGGGATTTTTCTTCATAAGATAACATTAAAAATAGACTAAAACGCTTTTTGTTCGATTCCCGAATAGTCCCATATTGCCGCGCTATCGAGACGACGCGTTCGAACACAATATCGGTTTTGGAATCATTCAACAGGTCGAAATCAAGGTCAACCGAAAAGCGATCGAGTTCGTAAAACATGAACGCCGCAGTACCGCCCTTGAAACCCAAAAAAGGGGCGATAGTGGTATCGGTGTAAATATCTTTCAATATCTGAAACAGGATATTTTTATGAACCGGCGTGTTAATTGTCATAGATATCAAATCTTTCCCGATTGAAGATGCTTATAAAACTGATTAACCTTTTTGGCCATCCGGCGATTATCATACATTGGCAACAGTTCGAATACCTTATCCCAATCCAGCGATGTCAAATTATCGAAATGATAATCGACATGAGAATAAATAGTATCAAGAAATGCCCGTTCCGGCGTGGCGATAGCGTATTCCCCTTTCTGGTCGATACCGGCCGGATTTGTCAGGACCGTATTCTTGATCTTTCTGAATTCATAGGTTTGCTTATCGCAAACGATTTCGCGGGCTAGATAACTGGCCGCAAAAATCCGATCGTAATACTGGAAAATGATTCCGGCTCGTGCCAATACCGTCTCGAAACTGACATAGGCCGGTGTAAATATCCTGGTGGCCAATTCCAGTCTGTCGTAATTGGAATCCTTCGCATACAAGCCCTTGCGGATACGATAAAGCTGGCCATTTCTCGCATAATAATTCAGGCGCACTCGGGTGGAATTGGAGCTTGAATCGCGCCAAATTAAAGCGATATCCGCGACAGTAAACACGGTCTTTTTTGATTTTAAAATGGACTTGATGTATTCCCCTTTATTCATATATATAAACCATAAATTAGGTTTAACCTAATTATCGGTTCATATTATGCAATCTTGATAGGAATTCGTCAAGAAATTTTTTACGACCTACCCCCAGCCTTTAGCCACTTTTCTCCCGCGCGGGAAAGGGGGCTGGGGGTGAGGTTTCTTGCCCGGATTTGGCATGCCAAACCCCCATACGAGGCGGCGGGTCTCCGCACCCGACGCCTCCGCAGACTCCTCTTGGTGTCGGGTCGCCTGACCCCATGCTTCCCGGCCTTCGGTAACTACGATTTCCGAAGCTAAAAAAATCGACGACCTATTGATATCGGTCCGCTCTCCCTTGGGCCGAACTTATTTAGAAAACGCGATTCACACGGAACAATCGCGCTTGTCAATTGTCGCAAAAATCCCTATCTTGCCCCCATGGAAAAACGGGCGTATATTTTGACGTTCGGTTGCCAGATGAACGAATACGACAGCGAACTGCTCGAATCGATTCTGTCCGCCGACGGCTACCTGTCGGTGCCGCAGCCGAATCAGGCCGACCTTATAGTAGTCAACACCTGTAGCGTGCGCCAAAAAGCGGAAGACCGCGCCCTGGCCCGAATCGCCGAATTGACGGCGCTCAAAAAGCTGAATCGGTCGCTTAAAATCGTTGTCGCCGGATGTATGGCCAGACGAGCCGGGCAGAGTATTATCGACCGGATTCCGCAGGTGGACTACGTTGTTGGTCCCGATTATGTGCCGGAAATCGGCGAAATCGTCAAACGAAATTCTCCGGAGAAAATCCATATAGACGATAA
>JAAYTW010000189.1 GCA_012517955.1 Candidatus Zixiibacteriota bacterium
CATAATAATAAGGCGGAAAAGGCGGCGGCTCACGATCTTCGAATAGATATGGTGGATTCCCGAAGGGGTGAGGATAGACATAGTAAAGCCACCACGCATCATACTCTGGTCTTTTTTTAACCAAACCAAAAACGGGGTCACCCAAGTATTCACCATATGATGTAACCGCATGATAATCAAATGACCAAATTTTGTTTTCTTTATTACAGGCTCTTAGTTTACGCGAAAGCAGGTTAGTCTCTAGCATGTCGCCGCTATAGATCCATTTGTAATAATATAAATAATACCCACTGTCTTTGCCGTTAAAAACAATGCTGGTATTAGACAATAAGCCCACTGCATTGCCAAAGTATGTAGCCAAATTAGCATAATCGCCGCATTGTCCATGGATTTTCTTTCGCCGCAACATATCAAGCGGCTTGACAACAATAGTATCCCATGGCTTGTATTCCCACTTTTCCTTATAGATTCTCATAATATTTGATTCGAATATTTTTAACGAATCATTCAAATCACGCGCATAATTACAAATATATTTTAATCCGAGTTCATTGACAGTATCCAATCGAGGAACATCATAAGATAAGTAAATCTTATGCGGGCCGGTTGTGCTCATCGGCCTAAACCCCTGTGCGCCGCCGATAAGACTTTTACGATACATCCAGTGATACCTTAAGCTATCAATTATTCCCACCGAATCCGGGAAATTTGCATACTGCAACGTTATTCCGCTAATTGTGTCAACGTAACCAACTATACGGCCCGAATCTATGGTCGTGCAATACTTGTTTATGGGATATGGGGTAGAAGGGATGCCAATCGTTTGATAGTCCAGAGAGTGGGCAATATTACACTGCGCCTTAATTTCAAGCGTTATGGATGGCCGGCTGTTGCGCTGATAAAAGGCGGATTTGTTGCGCGGTGGATTCAGCACCCAGACTGGATCCTCTATCAATATTTCTTTATAGGGCGGCGGGTCGGTTGTGCCCAGGATAGAATCTTCATATAAACTAAAATCGTTGAGGAAGCTTAAGCTGGTAACATAAAGGGGGATATTGCCAAACCTCGCTTCATCATCTTGATGAGGTATTTCTTCGTCGCACTCGTACCCAACCGCCTTCGCGGTTAATATATCCGGGTTATAACAGGGCGGAACTCCTGAAAAGTCGCCGTAAATACTGCTTAACGATCCTGCCGGCAGCATTTTGATATAGTAAGCCCTCATGCCAATTCGACCAATCATCCGGCAGGAAACGATTATCGAATCATTTAAATTCCTCGATTTAATAGAGGCCGAATACGTTTCGAATGGCGTACCCCACCAATCAACGCTAATAATAATTCCAAAGGCCTCTTGCGGGTCATGGACATCTGCAGGACTCATGGGGCCAGAATCTTTATTAAGAAATGCTACTCCAATATTCGTAGGCACGCCGGGCTCGTTAGTTCCCGCGGTAAAATCAAATGTCTGGCTATAACGTTCCTGGCCGGCGAATTCGATTATTAAAACGCCTCTTCCCCCAATGGTATCCACCAAATCCCAGGTTAAAAACTGATGCGATACAAATGGGCAGGGGTCGCAACTATGCTCGCCTAAATCTTCACAATCATCGACGTTGCCGCAAAGCCAAGAACATAATTTGAATGCATTATTCCATGGTAAAATTGGCTCTTCTTCCAAATAACAGGCCCGTTTTATATACATATGGGAAAACTATCGCAACCATCGGCAACAGTTGTAAATAATTCAAAGTGAAATCTCGCCACCCCAAACCCCGGCGTTGGCAAAGCATACATTTCTTGCGGAATAACCTTAAACCAATCGTGACTCCCCTGCGCGCAGGGGGCACATTGACCAAATAAATCCCCTGCCAAAATAAATGATAATAGAATCGTGAAGATTATACCACTTTTCATAAGCAACCGCCTTTTTTTGATTATAAAGAAGAATAAAATCACTTCATAGTCAATAATTTTATCCATAAAAGATAAAAATAAATAAATGACCTATAAAAATAATTACAATTAGGTTTGGAAATATAAATATACTTTAAAGGCTATCAGATAGCGGTAACTATCTATTCCTCCTCCGGGACGCAGGCCTCCACCGGGCAGACCTCGGCGCATTCGGCGCAATCGCTGCAAAGGTCGGGGTCGATAATATATTTGGGGTCGGCGGCCGTAATCGCTTTTTCGGGGCAAGCGACCAGGCAGGCGTCGCACATGATACATTCATCGTTGATAATGTAAGCCATCTTCTCTCCCGTAAATCATCCTTTGGGTTTTCTTGTCAGTTTGAATATCACTAAACTATCGGGATCGGGGCAACATAATTCTACGGTATCGGCGTCTTTTTCTTTCCAGGGCATGGTGCCGCCGAATCGCAGGGCCGTGGCGAATGGCAGTATCGCGGCCGCCGCCCAGGGGCATAGTTTCCCATCGCCGATATGTAAAATATCGCCGACTTTGTGGTTATGGAAGCATTCCCCTTTACCGCGTTTTTCGGTTACTGTGATATCAACAGTATAATCCATGGCATCCCCACTTATTCCGGGCGCAGCATGCAACGCCCCTACGCGAAAGTTACTCTATCGTAGACTCCCATTTACACCAAAATCTTCTATGCCTCAGGATGGAGTCGTGCCAGCAGACGACATCTTGGCGCCGTTCCCCTCACGTTCCGCCGCGAAATATTTTATTATATGCAGAACGCTCATTCTATCGTAAATTCCCATTTACACCAGAATTCGCCGTTATATTTATCCGGCGGACATCCCAGACATCTAGTTTTAATTCGTGGATCGATTGCCTTTGCAAACTCGGTGAATTCGGCGATACCGACTTCCTTGCAGGGAAAATCCGCTAATCCCTTGCGGCGACGGGTCTCCTGTACCCGGCAGCGCTTCATTGTAAATGTCACTTTATTATTACCGTCAAGTTCGAGTTGTTGCTCGTTAATTAAAGCGTACATCCGTTCCGGGAAAGCTTTGGCTAAGGCCTCGAGACCGCCGCCCGGCGCGATATTCAGCCGTTTCATGATTCGTCTGGCCTCGATAGGCGCGAATCCGCTCCAGGCTATCCGGTCAATCTCGATAGCCGCCACCAGCCCGTATTTTTGTTCAATTGCCAGAAACCATAGCCCGTCGTGGGCCAGACAGAGCTTGGCGAAATCGGTAAGTTTGGCGTCAAGGTCGTTTTGATTCATGTAGTATCCTTAACATTTGTTGCGTTATTATCTTCAAACTGAATATCACGTGCCGTCGGGTCTCCGTGCCCGACGGAATCGTGGTCAGGTGCGGAGACCTGACCGCACAAGAACCTGCTCGGATATCAATTCTCTCTAAATCCTCTTCCCGAAATTATTCATCACCATCAATTTCATCTCGGTCATTGCCTCAATCGCGTATCGTACCCCTTCCCGGCCGATA
>JAAYTW010000190.1 GCA_012517955.1 Candidatus Zixiibacteriota bacterium
GGTATCCGCTGTATTTTAATGCCAACGATAGTCTTGATTATCTGGCAGGAACCTATACACAATTGACCAACCGCTATTTTTCGGTTAAGGTCGATACTACGCTCGCCCCCGAAACAATTTCAGTCTGGGCCGGTTCTGCAAAGGGAATTATCCGCTACATATTTACCCATTATGATAATACTCTTATTAAACAAGACACGGCAATCCAGTGCTATTTCAACCTGTCCGATACCTTGTTCCCGACGGAGTATCTGCTCCCCGGAAATTTCGTGGTCGGTATCGGGATTAATCAAATTGACACCACCGGTTATATCTGGGCCGCCTGCCGCCCCGGCGGCGGTGATTCCGGCCAGAAATACGCCGTCGCTTATTCGACCAACTACGGAACGACTTGGACTACGGTTATTGAAGTTCCTGCCTGGGATTTTGCATTCAACGGCGATACAACTTTTGTGGCTTTCGGAGATTACGGAATACCAAGCTATGGGTATGGATTGGCGATTTTGGTTCGGGACGATTCCGGGGCTTATTCTAATATAAACATTATTCGGGATGTAACAATGGTGGATACATCCGGATTCACAATTAGAAAGTATTTCAACAGCCCGTTTTATTGCGTCGATTATTACGCCGGACAGATTTGGGCTGGTGGTTCCGACGGTACTATCCGTTCCACCGATGGCGGCCAAGCCTGGGATATTTTCCGTTCGCAAATTGATTCCACCAACCATTACGCATATCCATCGCCGTTCTCGCCCTATACCACCGAACGTTCAGGCACTACTATCCACTACATGCTCGAAAACTCCGCTAATGTGACCATAAAGATATTTGATTTCAATATTGACCTTGTCAAAACTGTCATAGATAATCAAAATCGCGCTGGCGGCCGCGAGTATGATATTGATATCTGGGATGGCAAAAACGACGCGGGAGACTATGTCGCCAACGGAGTATATTTCTATAATATCAAACTATCCACCGGCCAGAGTTGGTGGGGAAAGGTGGCGGTCGTAAAATGAAAAAGGGATTGTTTTTATTGATACCGCTGGTCATTTTAACGATGGCAACCCTGCTGCCGGCCGAAACCGGTCGTGGTGGACAGGCCGCCGCTTTCCTCAGATTCGGCTTGAGCGCCCGCCCTCTTGGCATGGGGAGCGCCTTTACCGCTATCGGAGAGGGTTTCGAGGGTTGTTATTACAACCCTGCCGGATTAGGCATGTATCCGGTTAAACAACTCGGATTCACTAATCACAGCCTCAGTCTTGACCGCAAGCTGTACACCGCCGCCTTGGTTTTTCCGGTCAGGGAAGAGGCGGTTATGGCGATTTCCTGGATATATGGTTCTGTCGGCGATGTGATTATGCGCGATTCGGATAGAAATCCGCTGGGTGAATTTCCGAACAGCAGTAATGAAGTATCTTTAACATTTTCCCGTATGGCCAATGATTTCATTTCCATCGGGGCTAACCTGCATTACCTTCAGGAAGACCTCGATGAGATTACCGCGTATACCGTTGGTGCCGATATTGGAGCGATTGCTCGCTATAAAAAACTCGCCGCGTTCGGGTTGTCCGTTCAGAACGCAGGGTCCGATCTAAACTGGGATTCCATCAATTACTGGTCGCAGGGCGGTGGTAGTCATAAAGATAAAATACCGCTCCGAATCCGCACCGGAATCAGCGCGACTTTATTGAATGAGACCCTGATAGGAGCCGCCGATATCGTTAAAGACTTGAAAATGAACATGCGCCTTAATACCGGCGTAGAATACTGGTTAGTGACGCGCGTGAAAGTTCTTGTCGAAAATGATGAGGAAGAAGGAGAAGATATGGTCGAAGTGCTTCAGGCAAAAAGATGGTTAGGCCTGAGAACCGGCTATAACGACGGCGCGTTTACTTTTGGCGGGAGCCTCATCTATCCGTTCGGCAATCTTAACGGCGCTATTGATTATGCCTATTTAACCGGCCGTGAAGATGAAGGCGCTTCCCATATCTTTACGTTTAGGGTGATATTTTGATTAACAAACTGCTTGCTACATTGTTGATTTTGGCTCTTCCGTCGCTGGTTACAGCCAGTTCAGTCAGCTCCAGCTTCATGTTTTTACGAATCGGCTGCGGTTCGCGTCCGGTCGCTTTATCCGAGGCCGTTACCGCGTCAGCAACCGACATTACGACCGCTTTTTACAATCCTGCGGCTTTAAATTCATTTAATGGCAATAATCAAGTCGCTTTCATGTATAATACTTATTTTCAGGATGTCTCCCAGGGATTTTTAGCTGCTGGTTTCAAGATAAAATCGGGCGCCCTTGGATTCTATGTGGAATCTGGTACCATTCCCGATATTGACCGCCACGGCGATACGCCGACTTCGGAGCCGCTGGGGCAATTCGATGAGAACAATCTGCATGCGGCCGGGCTATACGCGACAAAAATAGGTCCGGTAAATGTAGGTGTGGCGTTTAAATATGCCTACGAGAAAATCGATTACGGTTCCGCTAATGCCGTTATGGCTGATATCGGCGGACAGATGCCTATCAATTCTGTATTGACAGGCGGTTTGTCATTTAAAAACCTTGGTTCCAAACCGAAATTCGTCGATACCGCCTATAACCTTCCCCGCGATTATCGACTTGGATTAGCTTATAAACCGATTAAATTCGAAAACCGGCTTGAGTGTCTTGCCGATTTAGTGTTAGCCGATGATAGCCGTCCCAAGTACCATTTTGGAATCGAATATGGTGATAATAAACTATATGCGATACGAGCCGGCTACGGATTCCCTTACGATTCCCGAAGTATCAGCCTTGGCGGCGGGTTGAATTACAAA
>JAAYTW010000023.1 GCA_012517955.1 Candidatus Zixiibacteriota bacterium
CTGGGGTTATGTACAGATGTTCGTTTACGATACCGGCAGCGATCTAATGCATCTGGGAGTAGTCCCTGCCGGAAACATGCTTCCCGAAGTTGCTTATGTAAAATTGGGCTGGGCTCTGGGGCACAGCCACGATCCTGAAAAAGTCAAAGAACTGATGCTGACTCCTTTTGCCGGCGAAATCACCGAACGCGAACCGTTTGATGGTTATTTGATATTTCAGGGCGGGTCGCCCGAGATTGACGAATTTATCGGGAAATTGCGGCTGTAAAATTTATCTGGGAAGAAATAATAAAGGCGGTCAACTAACGGCGGATCGCCTTTATTTTTTGATATCCCCTTGAATTGTATTATGTCACGTAGGGGCGCATTCATTGTGCCCGATATTTCGTCTCCAATAAAAAAGGCGATCTGTTCGGATCGCCTTTATCAAATATCAGATTTGTAAATACCTATGATTCTGTCGTCATTCCCTCGTCGACCGGTTTATCGATCTGGAATTTTTTCATGCGGCGCCATAGAGTTGTGCGGGATATTCCCAACTGCTGGGCAGTCCGCGAAAAATTGCCGCTGTTTTGGCGAAGCGCTTTCAGTATCAATGTCTTTTGATTGTCACGCAATGTCAGATTCAAGAACCCAGGGCCTTCCTCACTGGCCGGCGTGTCTTTCGGTAGGGTGAATATCAATGATTCATCGATATATTCTGTTGTCGCCAATGCTGTGGCACGGGCGATTACATTTTCCAATTCGGCAACGTTACCTGGCCACTGATAGGTCTGCATCCAGGCTAAAACATCTGGGGATAAAGCCTTAATATCTTTTTTGAACTTCGCCGAGTATTTCTCAAGGAAATAACTGACCAACGGAAATATGTCGGCGACTCGATTTCGTAAAGGCGGAATGTATATTGGCATAATGTTTATCGCGTAGAATAAATCTTCGCGGAAACCGTTGGAAGTGACCAGTTTTTTGAGGCTTTTTGTGCTCGAACAAATAATACGGGCATCCGATTTTATTTTTTGGAATTTCTCCGGCGTCGTGAAAAAACCATCCTGCATAAAATGCAATAACCGCGCCTGCAGATTCGGCGAAAGCTTTTCGATATCGCGGATAAACAGAGTGCCGCCGTCGGCCTCGACTAATCCGCCGGGATCAGGATTCTCTTTTTCATCCCAATTGCCGAACAATTCCTGACGGAGTTCTTGTTCATTGAGAGTGCCGCTTTCGATAGTGATAAAAGCTTTATCACGACGACACGACCTGGCGTGAATAGAGCGCGCGACCAACTCTTTGCCGGTTCCCGGTTCCCCTTCAATAAGCACCGCCACCGCTGTGTCGGCGGCCTTGGCTATCAAATCCAAAATATCGGTCATTTTCTGGGATTTGGTGATTATCCTCTCGTATTTATTATCTTTGTCCGTGACTTTAGTTTCGCGATTTGATAGCGCCCTTTCGATTATATCAAGCAGTCGGGAATATTCAAACGGTTTGCTTAAGAAATCGCGCGCGCCATTTTGGATTGCCTCCACGGCCATCGGTATATCACCATAGCCGGTGATTATAATTACATCGGAGGCCGGCCGAATTCTACGAGCGATTTTTAATAATTCGAGCCCCGACATCTGCCCCATGCGGCAATCGGTGATTACGATATCGTAAAACTTTTCTTTTATCCTCTCAACGCCCTCCTCGCCCGATTCAGCAATATCGACATCATATCCCTGACTTCTCAAATAAAAAGCGAGGTTTTTTCGTAAAGTTTTGTCATCGTCGATTACGATGATGTTTGCCATAGCTCCTCCACCCATTATGGTTCAGGTCGAAGTCAGCGACGAATACCTATTTTCTTATTTCGTCATAAGTTCACCGATATTTAATTTGGAAATAACAGAATTTCGTTTATTCCGATGAAACATCGCGCGAAAAATCGCGGGCTGAAAATATGGTTATCGATGTCGAAAGTGCAAAAATTATACATTTTTATATAAACTAATGGACAACGCATTCAGATATGACGATATTGACGGCCATGACGACCAAATTAAAAGCCGTCGCTATCTCCTTAATAGTCATCGGCCTGACTTCTGGGGCGATAGCCGGTTCAACCTACGCGCCCAATCGTTACCAGGATTCCTTGATTCAGAAGGCTTTATATTATGCCTATAAGGATAGCTTCGCCCAGGCGTATCGCTGCCTCGATATTATTATAGAGCAAACACCCGATTATTATCCGGCCATCGTGATTAAGGCCGGAGTTTTATATATGGAAATGGCCGATGACGAATCATACGAACGCAAAGATTACTTCATGTCTATGATTGATTCATCAAGCCATGCTCTAGAAAAACATCTGGATAGCCTGCCGAATGATCCCTGGGCCCTGTTCTTTTTGGGGACGGCATACAGTTATAACGCCGTTTGGGAGGGACAGCATGGCAGCATTTTTAAAACGCTGAGTCTTGGCCTGAAAGTCGGAAAGCTTTTCGGCCGCACGGCTGATATTGATTCGACATTTTATGATGCCTATCTGGGATTGGGCTTTTTCCACTACTTGCGTTCGGCCAAGCTGGGAATTTTACGAAGCCTTCCGTTTGTGGCGGACCAACGAGAGCAAGGAATCCAAGAATTAAAAAAAGCGGCCATCTTTGGCAAATATGGTAATTTATCAGCCGCGCTCAGCTTGGGCTGGATATATTACGACCAAAAAAAATATAGCTTATCGCGTCAAATAATAGACAGTTTAATCGCATGCGGCCAGGATGGCCGCCAGGTACAATGGCTGAAGGCGACGGTATGCCGAGCGCAATCGGATGCCGACGGATTGATTGCCGCTTTTGAATCAATCAAGGAGGGGCTAATAAAGAGAGGAAATCAAAACAATTACAATCTGGTTACTTGCGATTTTTATCTCGGACAGGCTTTTTACATCAAAGGGGACAAGCAAAAGGCTCTATATTATTTCGAAAAAGCCCTCGAATACAAACTATCGCCATCGGTCGAAAAAAGGGTCTCTAAAAAACTGGAAGCCGCCCGGGATTATCGCCGTAAATTGTCGCAATCGACCCAATAACCGCTTTGCTTATAAACTAACGCTGTCTTTGTATCGAGAATCGCATTTTCCCGCGTCGGTATGAATCGTTTTCCTAAATTTACCCAATAAGTTACCGAAATACCAATTGTAGACAACCGGTTAGGCCAAAACAATCCGGGACGTTTGGTTTGTCGGGAAAATGGTGCGTTGGCATTTCTTTCCCAGGCGAGCTGTTTATCGATAATACTGTTTTTTCAAGAAAAATGGTAATCGCCGGCCCCGAGATTTTTAGAGGGCCGGTGAAAACGGAACGTAAATGATATGCCCATTAATTCACTCATCAAGTCGGAATATCTAATCATGGGCATGATTATAATGGGCGCGGTCGTGCTCGCGGCAATTATCAGCTACGTTCTTTCGAAAAGGCGCGAGTCCACCAATCGGCGTTTTTTCGATAACAATCCGGACGATGAGTTTGATTTCGAAAACTTCCCGGTACCTTGCTGTGTTATCGACGGTAAAGGAATTATCGTAAATGCCAATTCGGCATGGCTGGAGACGCTTAAGCTTAAAAAAAGCCGGATTACGGGCATTGCCTTCACCGATATTCTCGTAGCAGGATACCAAAACCAGTTCAAGCTATTCCTGGCCCAATTTGATTCTAACCCTTCGCCGGAAAAATTGGTCACTGAGGTGCAAAAGGGCGATGGTGTTATCACCACCTGTCAATTATGCGGAAAAGCAACCTATCTTAAAAAAGGCGCGGTTTCTCGAATAGTCCTGACCCTGGAAGATTTCAGCAATCTGGGGGGATCGGATATTGAAAACTTTAATGACGATATAAGATTTAAATTGCTGTTCGATAAATCAACCGACCCAATCTTATTGATTGATAACGGTGTATATATTGATTGCAATGAAGCCGCCCTAAAATTGCTGGGTTTTAAGGATAAGACCGCTTTGCTGGGAAAACGCCCCGTCCAGTATGCGCCGAAATTCCAACCCAACGGCCAGTTATCAAGCGAAATGGAACAGCAGATGATAAAACTGGCGATTGAAAAAGGCGGCCATCATTTCGAATGGACCAGATATAACGCCGCCGGAGAGCAGATCATCGTTGATGTCTCGATGTCCGTCATACCTTATCGCGGTGGAAATATCATATTTACTATTTTAAGGGATATTACCGAACAAAAATTTATCGAAGAAAAACTTCGAGCGTCCGAAGAAAAGTACCGTGTTCTGATAGAAAACGCCAATGAAGCTATCTTGGTGGTGCAGGACGATATAATTAAATTTGCTAATACAAGAACCGCCGAATTAATCAGACGCGAGTTGTCGATGTTAATCAATAAACCTTTTATCGAATATATTTATCCGGATGACCGTGGGATATTTTTACAGAAATATCCGAATAATCAAGATTACTCAAGATTTACCGGCAATTATAAATTGCGGATTATATGCGGAAATCAAAGTATCAAATGGCTTGATGTAAATACTGTGAAGATATCCTGGGAAGGCAAACCTGCCGCTTTGATATTCGCCAGCGATATAACCGAGCGGAAAAATGTTGAAGAGAAATTGCGCGAGTCGCAACGGGTACTCAGAACCGTTTTGGATAATATCCCGATAAGGGTTTTCTGGAAAGATACTGAGTTTAAATATCTTGGCTGTAATCGTGCTTTCGTCGATGACACGGGGCTGGGGTCAATATCTGAGGTAATCGGCAAAAGCGATTTGGAATTAAGCTGGAAAAACAACGCCGATCGATATCACGCCGACGATATCCAGATAATCAAAACAGGAGTGCCCAAATTTGATTATGAAGAACCTCTGACAATGCCCGATGGCAGTGATCGAATTATCAGGATTAACAAAGTGCCACTTAAAGATAACGCGGGACGGACAATCGGAATACTGGGCTCTTATCAGGATATCACGGCCGAAAAACGGGCCAAAGAGGCGCTGGCCGAATCGAAACGCAGGCTTGCCGATGTAATAAATTTCTTGCCGGATGCGACCTTTGTAATAGATAAAAATGGCGTGGTTATCGCCTGGAACCTGGCCATGGAAAAAATGACCGGCGTTTCCTCGTCTGATATTCTTGGTAAGGGCAATTATGAATATGCGATACCATTCTACGGCGAAAAGCGCCCCATATTGATTGATATGGCTTTAATACCTTCCGAGAAATTGACCCTGAACTACAGCTCAGTTGTCAGGCATGATGAAACTATCTGTGCCGAGACCCATATCGATAATTTAGCCGGCCATGAGGTTTATCTCTGGTGCATCGCTACGCCGTTACGCGATTCGCGGGGAAATGTTGTCGGCGCCATCGAAAGCATCCGCGACATCACCCAAATTAAGTCGGCCGAAATAAAAATCCGCGCTTCCGAGGAAAAATATCGCGGCTTGATTGAGACGGCGCCGGTAACGATGTGGAGTTATGACATAGAAAACAGTAAACTTTTAATTATTAGCCCTAACGTGGAAAAATTAACGGGCTACACCGTCGATGAATTCATGAAAAAACCATCCTTGTACCGCGAACTATTAACCCGGGAATCGCTTGAACAAATAGCGCAATCAATAACTAAGCTTGTGCGGACCAAAACGCCTATCTCTTTAGAAAATAAAATTATCCACCGCGACGGCTCGTTAAAAACCGTATCGCTGTTGCTATCGCCGGGTTTCGGTAGTGCCGACGCAATCAAACGTATTGAAGGGGTGATAATTGATATCACGGAGAAAAAACGGCTCGAAGAACAGATTACGCAATCAGAAAAAATGGCGGCTATCGGCGTTTTGGCGGCAGGAGTCGCCCACGAATTCAATAACTTATTATGCGGCATTATCGGCAATTTGTCGCTAATCCAGAACAATCGCGACGACAATGATTTATTCAAGAAAGCGCTCGATGATGCGGTCAGGGCGGCGGATCAAGCCACCGAGTTGGTTCAATCGCTTCTGTCTTATTCGGGAAGAAAAGGCAACGAAGGTATGGGCGAGGTCAACCTCACCCAGATCCTCAAAGATATTGTCAGATTGATAAGCAAAGAACTAAAAGACAAAAACATTCACCTTATTACCAATTATAATGAAACGCCTCCTATATACGGGTCGTCCAATCAACTTCAGCAAGTATTTCTCAACATCTTGATTAACGCGATTCACGCCGTCGCCGAAAACGGTATTATTTCAATCAGCATCTGGCACGATATTGAGAAC
Source organism: Candidatus Zixiibacteriota bacterium (assembly GCA_012517955.1). Lineage (GTDB taxonomy): Bacteria > Zixibacteria > MSB-5A5 > UBA10806 > 4484-95 > JAAYTW01. Next base: position 6,263 of record JAAYTW010000023.1, read on the forward strand.
GCCTGCGTGGAAATCTCCGATAATGGAATCGGAATCAGTAAGGAAAACCTAGATAAAATATTCGACCCATTCTACAGCACTAAAGGGGTTTGGGGGCCGCAAAAGGCCAAGGGGACCGGCCTCGGTCTTTCAATCAGCAATAATATTGTAGGAAATCACGGTGGGAAAATTCAAGTAAGGAGCATCGAGGGAATCGGCACTGAATTCACGGTTTTGTTACCCATAAACTCGGGGCATTCGATATCCGTGACCTCAAAAAATAGTATCAATCAATACAAACGAGTGACGATTATTGATTTTAATCAGAAAAATGCAAATCACTTATCGGATATCTTAAAAAAACTCGGCAGCCGGTGCGAGACCCTGCGATGGGGAGAAGAGTTAATCGCCCAGGGTAATATGTTCAACAGCGACCTGGTTGTTTTGGATGCCAGTCACCCTGGCCTGATTGATTTTGCAAGAACAATCAATTACCTTAAAAAAAACTATCCGAGTATAGCAATACTGTTATCAAGCGCCGGACTAATCAGGCATGAATTCGAAGAATATATAAGACAAGCCGATGGGATTATCTATAAACCTTATACTGAAGAAGAAGTTATAAAAGTCCTGGCCCAAATATCTTCCAAGCATACAAGAGCCGATACAGACATCAAAATTGACGTATAATATATATTGCTCATTAGCCCGCCATTGCTTTCCCAACATTAAAAGCTTTTGATAAAATTTCAATATCATTTCCGGCTTCGCCTGTTTCAAAGCTTTTTGTCTGATAAGTCAATTCGAATTTTATCTCGATTCCGGCCCAGATAAAAAAAGCCCTCATGGTTTTCAGGGCCGAATCAAATTTACCGTAATCGCCGGCAACCAGCACAAATCCCCCTTTTTTACCGGCTAATAGCGGCTTTCGAAATTTCTGAACCTGTCGATTTGTAAAATCGGCCGGGCGAAGGCAATTGCCGCGGTCGATAAATAATTTGGTTTGGGCCGATACGGAATCGAAATATATCGGCGATCCCAAGACAATCGAGTCGGCGGTGGTTAAAAGCTGAAGAATCTGGTAAGCATCATCATGAAAGAAACATAAATCCGGTTCTGGCGATTTACCGCAGGCTTGGCAGGGAAGTATCCGCGCCTCGTTAAGTCGGATAAATTTCCGCTGACTTTTATTGGCGGACGCCCCTTTTAAAATTTCCCTTACCAATATATCGGTCGAACTATCGGGCGTGGCTGAACCTGAAATACCTATTATCATTTTAGATTGTAGCTTAACGATAAATAAAACCCGTTATTTTTTGGAAACAGATTGGCCTCAAATGCTTTATCTTGCTGGTCAAAATCGGCGAAGTGAGCATCGACATAGGCGTCAAATATGGAAACGAAAAATGTCAAACCGGTCAACCAAAGGAATAAATTTCGGTTATCGCGGGAATTCTGGTAATTATAAAATTCTTGCGCCTGATATGTTTTGTTAGTGGAATTCATAAAATTCTGTTGATGCTTATCCATTTGTTTCCAATAATGAGCGGTTGTGTAGGCCAAAGCGATTTCGGTGCCTCCATAAAGCACCGCTTTTATGTATTGTTTGTTGTACACCTGTCCCCATCCGGGCACTACCGCCGATCTCAACAGGGCGCCCGTCGGCCAGGGCTTCTTGATTTTATCTGTCGAAGGCGATATAGGTTCGTTAACGGATATGGTTTCAGACTTATAAGTATGATGCTTTTCGTTGATAGCTATTAATGAGTCAACGCTGCGAATGGAGTCTAACGCGTTGTTTTGGAAACCTTTATCCAAAATCGGAAACGGTTGTAGGGAATCGCTCCAAGCGTTAGAACCGATTGCGAGAAGTATCGCCAATAAAAGCAGGGGTTCCTTAACCTTCATCGCCATTCACCATATTCACGGCCGCTTTTAACGACTGCGGCTCGCATTTAATCATCAAACGTTC
>JAAYTW010000191.1 GCA_012517955.1 Candidatus Zixiibacteriota bacterium
GACAATTGGCGATTATTTTGGCGGCCGAGACCATTCAACCGTGATTCATTCCATTTCCAAGGTTACCCAGGCACTTTCCACCGATTCGCTGTTGCGTTTCCGGGTGGAAGAGATTGTTAAAAAGTTGCGGATGGGTTAGGCCAGATTGATATTGACAATTCTCAATTAACTTGTTTATATATACTTATAGTAGAAAACAGGTTTGCTTAGGAATAAACTATGAATAATTTACCTGCGTTCAATGGCAATCCGGCCAACTCATTGTTCGAAACCAAATCAAAAAGCAATGGGGGAACATATTGGCTTGCTTCAGATTTAATGTTGTTATTGGGGTATGATAATAAAAATACATTTAGAAATGCTATAAGCAAAGCCCAGGCGGTATGTGCTAATCTTAACATTCCTGTGGAAGAAAATTTTGTTTCGATTAAGACCGAAAACAATAATAACGATGTTCAGTTAACGAGATTTGCCTGTTATCTGGTAGCTATGAATGCAGATAGTAGGAAAGCCGAGGTTGCGAAAGCCCAAGCATATTTCGCGGCATTAGCGGATTCTTTCAGGCAATATTGTGAAGAAGCGGAAAATGTGTTACGTATTCAAATAAGAAGCGAAATATCAGGCCGCGAAAAATCCTTATCCGGTGTTGCAAAGGAAGCAGAGGTTATAAATTATCAATATTTCCAAAATGCGGGCTATCGGGGTATGTATAACCGAAATCTGAATGAAATTAGAGCACTTAAACATGTTCCGTCGGATAGATCACCATTGGATTTTATGGGCAAAACTGAACTGGCAGCTAATTTATTTAGGATTACGCAAACAGAAGCGAAAATTAAAGGGGAAAATATTAAGGGCCAAAAACAATGCGAAGTAACCGCCGAACAGGTCGGGCAAGTAGTTAGAAAAACAATGAAACAAATCAGCGGCCAGACTCCTGAATCTTTACCACCCGCCCACGACATAAAAGAAGTAAAAAAGGAATTAAAAGAAACCCATAAAAAACTAAAGAAAATCGATACGAACAGAAACAATACAAAATCAAATAGATAAGCTTTATTTAATCGCATCTGCATTATCCAACTTGACATTATTATTTGCTCTCCCTTAGTATCCTTTAAATGTATAATCATATTGCGCAAATTTTAAATTCATGATTGTAACAATTTAATACCCGGGAGAAAATATGCACAAAAAACATTTCCGTTTTATACTAATTGCTGCGATAATTCTGACAGCCGCCGCAATCTGTTTCGCCAATACCGAATCCGATTTACCGCTGACCAAACCGCCAATCCGGTTCGCCATAATAGGCGACCGCACCGGCACGGCAACATCCGGTGTCTATGAACAAATAATCGCCGAAATCGAACAGCTTCGCCCGGATTTCGTGATAACTGTCGGTGACCAGATTCAAGGATATACCGAAGACACGGTTTCAATCAACGCCCAGTGGGATGAGTATTTCGATATAGTCAAGAAACTGACCATGCCGTTGTATATCACCCCCGGCAATCACGATATCACCAACGACAAGATGTTGCCGATTTACGAAAAGCGGGTCGGCAGGCCGAACTATTCGTTCAATGTGCGTTATTGCCATTTTGTTGTTCTTGATGTCAGCCGCGCCGATTCCAGTTCGGAAATCCCACAGGTACAGTTCGACTGGCTGGCCAAAGATCTGGCCGCCAACAAGGGGGCGGCGCAAACGCTGGTGTTTTTCCATAAGCCGTTCTGGTACGATTCGGTTATCGAGGGCAAGAAAGATAGGCTTCATGATTTGTTCGTGGCCAACGGCGTGGATGCCGTATTCAACGGGCATTTCCACAGCTATTTTTCGGCAAAAATCGATGGAATCACCTACACGGCAGTCGGCAGCTCCGGTGGCGTGATAGACGCGGTTCCCAGCGATTTGGATTTCCATTTCACCTGGGTCACGGTCGATGATAATGGGGTAGTTATCGCGCCTATCAAAAAGGGAGGTGTCAAACCCTGGGATATCGTAAAGGCCACCGAGCTACACGCGGTCGATAATGTCAACCATCAGGGGATGCGGTTTGCCGACTCCGCGCCGGTAACCGATGATTTAAAAGTACCAGCAACGACAATCCATCTGGAGTTGGCCAATATCAACGAATACACCTTGGATGATACCATTCGCTGGACTATCCCCTCGGGCTGGACCGTGGAGCCATCGGTGATGCCGATTACGATTAAAGGCAAAGATAAGACTACCGTAAACTTTAAGGTTTCCGGAAATGGGAATCTGTACCCCGTGCCCACCGTTACGCTCAATTTCCCCTATGCCGAAAACAAATCGATGGCGGTAACGAAAAGCCTTCTTCTGGCCCGCCCGGTTTTCGCCGTTAAGGCCGAGAAAGCGCCGGCTATCGATGGCAAACTCGATGACAAATGCTGGAGTAATCCCGCCAATGTCCTGTTCGATCCGGATGGGGCGCTATCGAAGATCGAGCCGGCCGATTTCTTTTTCGCATATGATAGCAAAAACCTTTATATCGCCACCCGCTGTAAAGAATCGAAGATGGATTCGATAATGGCGAAGGTAACCAAAAACGATGGCGGAATCACCGGTGAGGATTGCGTGGGATTCTTTATTCAGCCAAATCCGAGTCTTGATACGGCCTATCAGATATATTTTAATCCGCTGGGGACGGTGTTGGACCAAAAAATCTATCGCGGGCATTTCGGGTATTATTTCGGCAACCGGCACTGGGATGCCAAATACAAGGTGAAAACATCGAAAGACAACGATTATTGGTATGTCGAGGCGGCGATACCTCTGACCCAGATGCATATCAAGGCCGTCGCCGGTCAGAGCTGGGGATTGAATTTCGTCCGCAAGCAGAAACGACTAAAAAATTCGGCCAGTTGGCAGGTGCCCGTAGATTACGACCCGCAGAGTTTCGGAGTGTTGAAAATGAAGTAGGGATGTGACAGTTGCGGGAATCATAGGTCCCGTAACACCATAAAGGGATTTTGTAGAGGCGGCTCGCGGGCCGCCCGCGTTAACGTTTGATAAAAACAAAAATTCTAGAAGTTACGAAATTTTTCCGATTAGCCCAATCTCACCTGACTCATTCCTCTTGACCCTCTCCCCCTCTCTGGCGTATTATACAATATATGGGCAAAGCGCATTTTGATATTGATAAGGCTGTGGCATACTGGTATGAGGGGGCAAAGTACGATATGGGCACAGCTATTGATATCCTGACGACCGGCCGATACCCTTATGCTCTTTTTATGGCGCATATGGCGCTCGAAAAGGCGCTCAAAGCGTTGCTGGTCAAGCGGACAAAGCGGCACGCTCCGCGTACTCA
>JAAYTW010000192.1 GCA_012517955.1 Candidatus Zixiibacteriota bacterium
CCAACTGGTGTAAGGGTATTCGTTGCTTCCCGTGTGGCTGGCGTAGTGGTAATCGGCCAAAGCGGGGAGAGGGTATAATAACATCATCGATAAAAACAGTATCGGGACCTTTAGGTTTTTCATATCGGTACCCCTATCGGCTAAAATACAATTACTATATCTTTAGATTAAATATGCCCAATGGGTCTATGTTTGTCAAGGAAATATATTAAAAAAAGCGACCCTTTTGGGAGCCGCCTTTTTGCAATAATCTATCTGTAAACTACAGACTACAGTTCCCGATAAATCTCCAGCGCTCGTTCGGCCGCTTTTTCGACAGGCACTTTCTCCATCTTCAAATCTTTGCGGCGTACGATTTCCACCACGCCCTCTTTCAACCCCTTTTCGCCAATCGCTATTCGCACCGGCATCCCAATCAAATCGGCGTCGTTGAATTTCACCCCCGGTCGCTCATCGCGGTCATCGAGAATCACCGAATACCCAGCCTGTTCCAGTTTTGACATGATATCGAACGCCACCTCTTTCTGGCGCGGTTCGCTCATGAATAGCGGTATCACATGGAAATCGTAGGGGGCGAGGCTTTTCGGCCAGATAATTCCCTTTTCGTCATGAAAGGCCTCGATAGCCGCTTGAAGCGTCCGGGTTACACCGATTCCATAAGATCCCATGATAAAAGGTTTCTCTTCGCCGTTTTCATCGATAAAACGCGCTCCCAATGGATCGGAATATTTAGTGCCCAGCATGAACGTATTGCCGACCTCGATTCCTCGCGAACTCACCAGATGGCCTATGCCGCAACGTGGGCAAACCTCGCCAGCCTCGGCGCACCTGATTTCGATAAATTCATCAACCGAAAAATCATCCAGATTTACATTTATAATATGAGTATCATCCCGGTTCGCGCCGACCACGAAATTGACCATCGATTTGATTTCGATATCAGCCACAATCGGCACGCCCTTCAATCCGACTGGTCCGGTGAATCCAACTTGCGCACCAGTCAAACGGACGATTGTTGCGGGGTCAGCCATTTCTAATTCCAAACAATGCAAATGATTTTTTAATTTGATTTCATTTATCTGCCGATCGCCTCGAATTAAAGCCGCCACCGGCTTACCATCCGCCAAATACACTAACGTTTTCACTAATTTTTCAGCGGGCTTTTTCAGAAATGCGGTGACTTCCTCAATGGTCCGCATATTAGGCGTGAATACCATCTCTTTCGATTTCGGCTCTTCGTTTGATTTAGGCAAAGCCATCGGTATCGATACCGCCTTCTCGATATTGGCCGCGTAATCGCATCGGTCGCACGATAGAATAGTGCATTCGCCGCCATCGGTGTTGACCAGCACCATGAATTCATGGGCGTTCGTTCCGCCCATCGCCCCCACATCCGATTCCACCATCTTGACATCGAAACCGCAGCGTTTGAAAATCTTGAAATAAGCATCGACCATTTTATTATATGCTATTCGAAGGCCCGTTTCGTCTCTATCAAATGAATAAGCATCTTTCATGATAAATTCGCGTCCCCGCATCAGACCGAACCGTGGCCTGATTTCATCGCGGAATTTATCCTGGATTTGATACAGGTTCAAGGGCAGTTGCCTGTAACTGCGAAGTTCCCCGCGTACTATCCAGGTTACGACCTCCTCGTGTGTGCCACCCATCACCATATCGCGCCCATGACGGTCTTTCAGCCGCATTTGCTCTTTGCCCACCGTATCCCAGCGCCCCGTTTTCTGCCATAATTCCGCCGGATGAAGAACCGGCATGGTTATTTCAATCGCTCCCGATGCGTCCATCTCTTCCCTGATGATATTGGTTATTTTATGCAGCGCCCGTTGCATCAATGGAAGGTAATTATAGACGCCGGCCGTCAGTTTACGGATATAACCCGCTCGCAATAACAATCGGTGAGAGGCTATCTCGGCTTCCGCCGGGTCTTCTCTTAAAGTTGGAATAAATGTCTTAGTCCATAGCATAGATTTCAAGCTCCTGAAATATCAATCGTCAAAAAGGCGGGGATATTTATGTCAAAATCCTTGTTTCTGTCATTTACCATCGCGGCCAATACCATATTACCCCCGGGCCGACTTGAACGGCCGCACACGGCTCCGGAGGCCGCTGCTCTATCCAACTGAGCTACGGGGGCGTCGCTTCAAAATATCAGCCTGATAGATATTATCGATTTAATAGGGGAAAGTCAAGCGCGAAGCTGGAAGATAGAGACTAATCTGAATCGTCGGACAGACATGACTCTACCAATTACTTTAGATTGAAAATGTTTAACAATGTTTATTGTGCATGATTGCCCGCCGTCTTCTACATCTTATAACGAAAGTGGTATCCTGAAACGGTGATATAAACCAAACACCATCAGCGTATTTCCTGTCGCCGTGAGAACGGCGGTGAAAAAATATTTTTTATCTTAGATTTCGCCGTTGCGATAGAGTTTCGGGCAAAACCGCGTGGCCTTTTTTGTTCGGACCAAATCCGGCAATCGACCGAAATAACAATGCTGTTGATTGGCTGACCGTTCTGGCAAGGTATTAAAAAAGGCAGCGCTTTTAACAAACGCCGCCCTTTGGTTTTCGGTGATGGGGCAGGCGAGGACGCCTGCCGATCACAGCATGTCGAAACCGCGAGGGTTTCGACCTACTTTCTTTGCATCAATCGAACAAGTGTCGGAATATAAAGAATATATTCTCCTTGCGTTCGCGGAGACGGCGATAATAATAGGGGAACCAGTGCGTGCCCCACGGAGTGTAAATCCGCATACGATATCCCTGCTCAGCGATTTTGCGCTGGCCCGACCGATTAATACCGTACAGCATCTGGAACTCGAAATCATCCCTGGTGCGGCCGTATTTTTTTGCCGATTCCAGGGCCGCTTCAATCATTTTGATATCGTGCGTGGCGATAGCCGGGTAAACCCCATCTTTAAATAACATATCGGCCAGCTTGATATAATTGGCGTTGACCTCGGTTTTAAGCTGGAATGCTACTTCCTTCGGTTCTTTATATGCGCCTTTACACAATCTGACCGTGATTTTGCGGCGATTGAGTTCGGCTATATCCTTTTCGGAACGACGCAGGGCGGCTTGGATTACAGTTCCTACATTAGGATATTTTTCGTGCCATTTGTAAACCAATTGTAGCGTTCTTTCGGTATAGGGAGAACCTTCCATATCGACTCTGACGAAGTTCTTGACCGCCGCCGCTTTATCGAGAATCCGGCTAACGTTGTCATAACAAAATTCGTCAGAAATATCTAAACCCATCTGGGTCAATTTAATCGATACGTTGGAATTTACGCCATGTTTGGCTATGGCATCCAGCATTTCGAGATAACAATCGGCGGTTTTAATCGCCATTTCTTTGTTGGTAACGTTTTCGCCGAGCATGTCCAATGTAGCGGTCATTTTTTGGGCGTTGAGTCTCTTGATCGCTTCTATGGCGCTATCAAGCGTTTCGCCGGTGATAAAACGTTTCGCGAATATCGTTAATATGCTCACACTAACCTCCTAACCACCATTGGGGGCAATTTAAAGAGGGATAGTCGTTTCTGCAAGGGAAATGTTTGGGGGGATGGCGTCGGGTCAGGCGACCCAACGCCATAGCGATTCCCTCACCCCTTTTCTCCTCCCCATGGGGGGAGGGGTAGGGGAGAGGGGCCGGGAAGAAAGGCGGCAGGGTCGCAGGGATCCTACCCTACGAATCTTCTCGATATTTTTCTCGCGATATCATAGGGGCGTATGGCTACACGCCCCTACGCGTAAATCGGACGAATGCGATTCGCCACTACGCGGGATATGATATTGTCGGGTCTTTACAAGATCCGACCTACCGGATATGGGATATAATACTGGATGCCCGCCTTCGCTGGTTGACATCGTAAATATGATTATTCTTGTTCGGAGCTTTTGTCAATATCGAGCATCTGAAGGCCGTCGATGTAGGGCGTGGTAATGGGTTCGATTACAGCCATCAACTTTTGCGTGACCTGTCTGATACGCAAAGCGCTCTTTTCTATGGTGGTGATTTTGGCCAGCAAATCTTTGGGCAGCTTGTCCTTGTCGAGTAAAAGGAGCTGAGTGTTACCAAGAATGGCAGTAAGCGGATTATTTATTTCATGATTGATTGTAACCGCCGTTTCGAGGATTGAGGCCACTTTTTCCGCTTTTATAATTTTATTGTGATCGGCAATCAGTTGTTTGAACGATATCGCGATATCTTCATAACCGATAGGCATAACGGCGCTGGAAAGAATCATGCGGAATTGAGCAAATATCGGTTCGGGATTGCTGAATTTACCAGCGAATAATGCTACAAGCCCATTTCCGGAAACCGTGAAATAATCCCAGACAACCGTATCGAAAGTATCTTTGCCGGGGAGAAGCGTTCCCGCGGCAAGCGTCTTTTGGATATCAATGGTTTTTTGCGGCTTTTTTAGAATATCCTGAAGCTGTTCGCCGATTTCAAAAACTATCGGAACCTTGGTGTGAATGTCGATCCAATAACTGTGGGAAAGCGATTTGGCAGAGCTCACCAGGATACCATCCACGCCAAGTCGAAAGATTTCCGCGGCGTGTTTCCGTAAAATTTCCTCGATTTTTATGGCTGTAATTGAATGACCGGTAATCAACGATAAGACTATCTGGTCGGCGTAAATACGTAGGATTTCCGCTATATGATGGCGTAATGGATTTTCAGGTTTTATCATTATGAGAATCGAACCGTTGTGACCGGTCGGGCTTTTTATTGATGTAACAGCTACCAGGCGACCAGAGGAATCATCTAAAGAAAACAACGCGAAACTGATGCCAATAGCCGTAAATCGTTTTTCCAGGTCGCCCATCATATCCAGCAAATCTTGTTCGCCGATAGAGCCGTAAAGCGTCTTTTTGTCGGGGCCGGTGATTTTTATTGAAGCGGCAAGGGGCCGCGCCCAGGCATTCAAGGAATCCATGACATAACCCGGAATATCCGCGATTGACAGCCTTGCCAATCCCGATAACGAATCAACCAAATTGAAAATCGTATCTTTATTCATAAAAATGCCGCCCTGCCGTCTCTTGCTTCAGGCGTCGACTCATATTACTTGACAAAAACCTGACAAGTCAATATGATTCCACACCTAAAATGATTATCGGAATTAATCAAGAGGAAATTGAATGATAAACGATAAATGCGGCGTATTTGGCATAACCGGGACCAGAAATGCGGCGGTTTTGACTTATTTCGGCCTTTACGCCTTGCAGCATCGCGGACAAGAGTCGACGGGAATTGCGGTTACGGATGGACAGGTAATCACGGCTCGCAAGGGGATGGGGAAGGTCGACGAAGTTTTCCCCGATATCGAATCCATAAAGGGTTTAAAAGGGCGAATTGCAATCGGACATAATCGTTATTCCACCACCGGTGAATCGGCGGCGGCCAATATCCAGCCGTTGATGATTAATAGCCGATTCGGGCAACTGGCCTTGGGACATAACGGCAACCTGACCAACTATCGGCGATTTCGAGAACAAATGGAAACCAAAGGGTCTATTTTCGCCACCACATCTGACACGGAATTAATTCTGCATCTGATAGCCAAATCCAAACAGAAACGAATTGAATTGGCGCTGGCGGACGCGTTGAAGAAAGTCACCGGGGCCTATTCATTAGTGATGCTCACCGGGCATAATTTGATAGCGGCGCGGGACCCATCGGGGGTGCGGCCATTGGCGCTGGGGAAATTGCGCAAGTCGTGGGTGGTGGCATCGGAAACATGTGCCTTTGATATAATCGGGGCAAGCTATATCCGCGATATCGAGCCGGGGGAGATACTGGTAGCCAATGGTGGAGGATTGAAATCGTATAAATTATTGCCGAAAAAGCCGCACGCGTTTTGCATTTTCGAATTCATTTATTTTTCGCGGCCTGATTCGATAATTTTCGGCATCAATGTCGATAAAGTGCGCCGCCGTTTCGGAAGGCAGCTGGCGAAGGAGCATCCGGTGGATGCCGACCGGGTGATATCGGTACCGGATAGCGCGAACACATCGGCGCTGGGGTATGCCGAGGGAACGGGAATTCGTTACGAAATGGGGCTGATTCGAAATCACTACGTGGGGCGGACCTTTATCGAGCCGGCGCAGAAAATTCGAGATTTAGATGTGCGAATCAAGTTCAACCCGATACGCGGGGTTCTCAAGAACCGGCGAATTGTATTGGTGGATGATTCGTTGGTGCGTGGGACGACATCGAAGAAGCTGGTGAAAATGATACGCGACGCCGGCGCCAAAGAGGTGCATGTGCGGATATCCTCGCCGCCGGTGATAAGCCCCTGTTTCTATGGAATCGACATGCCGACCAAGACGGAGCTTATCGGTTCGAATCGCAACATCGAGGCTATTCGCAAATATTTAGACGCCGATTCGTTGGGGTATCTGTCTATCGAGGGAATGCTGGGGCTGGAGGCGTTGCCCGATGAGGGATTTTGTCGCGCCTGTTTCACCGGCAAATATCCGATACCGGTTGGATAAAAAGTGTAGGGGCGGCTCGCGAGCCGGCCGAATCATATCCTGTAGGTCGGCGTTTCGACCAGTAGGGGAGAAACCCGACAACAAGCTATTTACGAAATAATATAA
>JAAYTW010000193.1 GCA_012517955.1 Candidatus Zixiibacteriota bacterium
TGGCGCTTGGGAATCTTGAGGGATGGTTAAAAAAACGGCTGCTTGACGCTCAAAATCGTCTGATGGATATCATTGTTTTGATTGAAGCCGAGATAGATTTCGGTGATGAAGAGATATCAAAAACGCCTCGCTCATCGATAGCAAAACAGATACGGGATGCCCGCGAAATATTGCGCGATATGGTCGCCACTTATGATGTGGGAAGGTTAGCGGAAGGGCGGGTACAAATCGCTATAATTGGGGCCCCCAATACAGGAAAATCAACGCTTTTCAATGCGATTCTGAAAGACAATCGGGCTATTGTTGCCGATATTCCCGGGACGACGCGCGATTATTTATCAGAATATGTCAATATAGGCGGATATCCGGTCATATTGACAGATACGGCGGGAATTCGTGTTTCCGACAGTCCTATAGAATGTATGGGTATTGAAAAAACTATAGAAATAATCAACAAATCTTCTCTGTGTCTTTTCTTATTGGATTGTAGCCGCAAGCTTAACGATGACGATTTGATATTGTATGAAAAAATCCACAACTCACAGTATATACTGGTGGTTAACAAAATTGATATGGTCTCGAATAAGGGAAATTTTGCAAGAGAAAAATTTCCCGGAAAAGCTATAGAAATATCCGCCAAAAATGGGGACGGAATTCATACCCTTCTGGAGGAGATAAAATCTCACTTAATTGCGGGAAATGAATCTGGTTTATCGGGGGTGCTTCTTTCTCAACGCCAATATGATTGTGCCTCAAGAGCACTGTCGGCCATAGATGATTCCCTGAATGCCCTTGATTGCGATGAGCCAGAAGAGGTCATAGCCGGCATGTTGCGCGAGGCGAACGATTGCTTGAGCGAAGTTCTTGGAAAAGTCACAAACGATGATATCCTCAACCAGATATTTGGACGGTTTTGTATAGGTAAGTAGTAGTATATACTGGAAGTTAGTTGAAATTTAATATAAAATTTTAATGAAATACCTTATCATAATAAACCAAGATAATACTGCCGGTTCCCCACCGTTTTCCACATCCGCCAACAGGTTATCAACATGGATTTTGAATTAATTGTAGTCGGCGGAGGTCATGCCGGTTGTGAGGCGGCTCTTGCGGCGGCGAGGATGGGGTTTAGGACCGCTTTAGTCACGTTGGATAAAAATAAAATTGCGCAGATGAGCTGCAATCCGGCGATTGGCGGTTTAGCGAAGGGACAACTGGTACGCGAGATAGATGCCCTGGGCGGCGAAATGGGGTATTGTGCCGATATGACCGGCATTCAGTTTAGGATTCTCAATCGAAGTAAGGGGCCGGCCGTTTGGTCTCATCGCGCCCAGTCCGATCGTGCATGGTATCGCGAATTCATGACTAACACCATTAACTCCCAGCAAAAACTAGAGGTTATCGAAACGGAAGCCAAGGGTTTGGTTGTCCGAAGCGGCAGATGCCAAGGAATAACCACTGTTTCACGTGAAACTATTTCCGCGTCTGCTGTTATTCTTACTACTGGAACGTTTTTAAATGGGCTGATTCATATCGGAGATAAAACGATTCCGGCCGGAAGAATCGATGAAAAGCCTTCTATCGGCTTGTCGGAGAATCTGGCGGAACTCGGATTGGAAATCGGACGGCTGAAAACCGGAACACCACCTCGGCTTGATGGCAATACCATTGATTTTTCCAAATGCACACCACAATCAGGCGATATCCCGCCACCATACTTTTCGCATCGAAGTGAACGAGGAGAATTTGAACAAGTCAAGTGTTATTTGACATATACCAGCGAAAAGACGCATGCCATAATCCGTGAAAATTTGAGATTTTCGGCATTATACGCAGGTTACATAAAGGGAATTGGGCCACGCTATTGCCCATCCATAGAAGACAAGGTTGTTCGTTTCTCCGACAAAGACCGACATCAATTATTTCTTGAGCCGGAGGGCTTGAGTATAACAGAATATTATTTGAACGGATTTTCCATGTCGCTTCCGGAACATATACAAATACAGGCTGTTAGGACCGTTGCCGGACTTGAACAGGTGGAATTGACTCGACCCGCCTATGCTATTGAATACGATTTTTTCCCACCCCATCAATTGAAACCGACGCTTGAATCTAAATATATAGAAAATCTATTTTTCGCGGGGCAAATAAATGGGACATCAGGGTACGAGGAGGCGGCGGCCCAAGGTTTAATGGCCGGTATCAATGCGGCATTGAAAATCTCAGGTCAACAACAGGTCATTTTTGATAGGTCGCAAGCTTATATTGGAGTTTTAATAGATGACCTTGTTACAAAATCGACGTCGGAACCATACAGAATGTTTACATCAAGGGCCGAGTATAGGTTGTATCTGCGCGAGGATAACGCGGAAGACCGTTTGAGCAAAATCGGTCATGACATAGGGCTGCTTTCGGATAAATCTTGGCTTAAGCTCAGTACAGAAGCCGAATTACGCCGGAATTTTATAAGCGAATCTTCAAAAATAAAAATTCGTCTCGACGATAAGACCGATCCTATAACGGTAAGGGATGCTGCCAAAAGGCCGGATATTTCATTCCAGGATATTTATACAAAGTTGCCATCCCAAATAGCGATAGATTTTGGCAATTTCCAGAAAGCGATGATTCACCTAAAATATGAAGGATATCTTGCCAGGGCGGAACAGCAATTGGAAAAGTTCCGTAATCTTGAATCGCAAAAGATACCAGAATGGTTTGATTACAGCAACTTAATCGGCTTAAAAAAGGAGGCGGCGGAAAAACTGGCCAAAGTAAAACCGGTTTCATTGGGGAAGGCCTCCCGAATATCTGGCGTAACCCCCTCGGATATTGCCGTATTGATGGTTCATTTGAAAAGGCGACCAGGACAGTGATTTCGGAATTTCATGATTTAAACGCAATAATTTCTTGGTGTGATTCAAATGGCCTATATTTTAATGAGCAACAGCTGCGGCTATTTGATCGATACATCAGCCTTGTGCGGGAAAGGTCGCGGAAAATAAATCTTGTGTCATCGAGAGACCAAGGGCTATTGGTTGAACGACATCTTCTCGACTCCTTGAACGCTCTGGTTAATATCGAGATTGCGACCGGTTCCTTGTGTGCCGACCTTGGCAGCGGAGCCGGATTCCCTGGTATACCGATTGCGATAGCACGCCCCGATATTTATATGGATTTATTCGAATCACGAAGATTAAAAAGCTTGTTTTTGGCCACGGTTGTGGAAAAGCTGCAGCTTGCTAATGTAACAGTGGTTCACGGGCGATGGGAGAATCAGGCTACCCGATACGATTACATTTTCGCCAGGGCGGTTTACAACGAGAAAGATTTGCGCGAAATTGCTCTGCCAAGGCTGAACCCCAGGGGATTTCTAATTTATTATGAAAAGTACATGAAAGTTAAAATCATAAAATCGAGATGAGGGTATCAATGATATTTTCCGGAAGCTATCTATGGGTGTATTTATTTGGTTCTTTAGTCTTGGGCGCTGTTATTGGAGCTTTTGACTATCAAGCAAACCAAATGACTTTAGTCACGATTTTTTTATTTGTACCAAACTCGATTTTGGGTTTTCTTCGTCCTCGGCTCGCCTGGCTTAATGCCATGAGTTGCTCCTTAGGTTTTTTAATTATCGAAATAATTTTTGGTTCCGGCCTAAATATTCCTCCTGTTCGCTGGCCATATTTCAATCTTTTTGCGGCGCTTATTACTCCTATTCCTGCTTTTATTGGTTCATATTGGGGGGCTGCCATGCGATGGATTTATAATGCGGCAAAACGATTGAACGAAAAATAATATACTATGTAATTTTTAAGGCGAGCGCACAAAATAGTTTCACGTGAAACATATTTGCGCTTGATTTCACTCATAAAATCATATAAAATTCAGTCGCTGATTATTAAGGATTTTTAGTATGGCGAAAATTCTTGCGATTGCTAATCAAAAAGGAGGCGTCGGGAAAACCACGACCGCCATAAATCTGTCAAGTTGTCTTGCGGTGGCGGAACAAAAAACTTTGTTGGTCGATATTGACCCCCAAGGGAATACCACGTCGGGGTTGGGATACAATCGTCAAAAAATAACGAAATCTATTTATGAGGTTTTAGTATCGGATCTTCCTATCGGCGAGGCTATTATTAACACCGAAATCAAATATCTCGACCTTATTCCGGCGAATATAAATTTAGTCGGCGCTGAAATCGAACTGGTGAGCGCGTTATCTCGAGAGTTCAAATTGCGTCAAGCGCTTACACCAATCGCCGACAAATACGATTTTATCATCATCGATTGCCCGCCATCGCTGGGCCTCCTTACAATTAATACATTGACAGCGGCCGATAGCGTTATTATACCGATACAATGCGAATACTACGCCCTTGAGGGCCTAAGCCTTTTAATGAACACTATCGGCCTGGTGCAGAAACACCTCAATCCAAAATTGGAAATACAAGGAGTACTTCTAACCATGTATGATGGCCGCCTGACCCTTTCCCGCCAGGTGGCTGAGGACGCCAGGAAATTTTTCGCCGATAAGGTTTACGCAACCGTGATAAATCGCAATGTGCGTTTATCGGAAGCCCCCAGTTTCGGCAAACCCATTTTGCTCTATGATGTCGAGAGTTCAGGGGCGCAAAATTATCTTCGTTTAGCCAAAGAGGTATTAGCAAGATGAAACGTGTAGCTTTGGGCCGCGGTTTGGATGCTCTTATTCCTGGGGCCGAACCGGTTATCGAAAAAGACGATCGCAAGGATATTTTCGATATTGAGATTACCAGAATTAAGCCTAACCCTTATCAACCGCGGCGGAAATTCGATGACGCGAAAATCGCTGAATTAGCCGAATCAATCAAACAGAAAGGGCTTATCCAACCGATTGTCCTTCGCCGTTTTGGAGACGATTACGAAGTTGTTGTCGGCGAAAGAAGGCTCAGGGCGGCCCAATCGCTCGGTCTGGAAAAGATTCCTGCTATCGTTTATGAGGAAGTTTCAAAACAAGAGATGATGGAATTGGCTCTGGTTGAGAATATCCAGCGCGAGAGTCTTAACCCTATCGAAGAGGCGGAGGCGTACAGAATCCTAATTCAGGAATGCGGGATCACGCAAACGGAGGTGGCCGATAGAGTCGGCAAGGACAGGTCAAGCATAGCTAACACGATTCGTTTGCTGGGGCTGCCCGAAAAACTGCGGCAAATGGTGGCCGATGAAACTATAAGCGAGGGACACGCGCGCGTAATTCTGGCCGTGCCGGGCGAAAAAGAAAAAATCGAGCTGGCGCTGAAAGCCGTCAAGGAGGGGCTTTCGGTGAGGGATCTGGAACACATTGTCTACGGCCAACCGCGTAAGACACGACGCCAACAGAAGAAAATTTTATCGGCCGAACTATCGGCCGTAGAAGAGGCATTCAAGAAAAAGCTTCGCACAAAGGTAACGATAAAACCGCTGGCGAAGGGCGGCCGTATCACTATCGAATATTTCGACGACGACAGCTTGTCAAGAATACTTGACGAGTTAAAAATATTTGACAACGAATGAACAAATTCATTAATATATTAATTATCCCGGAGGGGAAGGAGCCCAGCTATAATTTTCGGTTGTCGGTAAAAACGCTGAAAATTTTGGGCGGAGTGGTTTGTATATGGGTTTTGTTGATGATTACGGGCACGATTTTTTTGGGAAAGCTTTTGGACAGATCTCGGCAGGTCGAGATACTGGCCGAAAAAAATCAAAAGTTAATGGAGCAAAACGCCCGCGTAATCGAAATCGAAAAAGAATATAAGAAAAATCGCGAACTTATGGCTCGAATCGCCGGATTGGCGGGCATTGATCTTGAAAGCGTTGGGCCTAATCAGGAAAGTAATTATTATATCGGCGCGGCCGACACTCAGCGAGGAAACGTCACGGGGATACCCGGTGATGGGGCCTCCCTGCCGGAACGACAGCTCGACAGCCTGAGGACGCCTCAGGGCAGGCCATTATACGGCTGGATTACCAGAAATTTCAATCCCGGCGAAAATTATGGCAAAGATAAACACGATGGTGTCGATATTGCTGTAAAGGAAGGCACTCCGGTGACGGCAACCGCGACGGGCGAGGTTTCGTTTGCGGGGTGGGATGAAGATTTCGGTAACATGGTCATAATCGATCATGGAAACGGATACAAAACCATATATGGACACAATCAAAAATTGTTGGTGGAGGTCGGCGATAAAGTATTTAAAGGAAAAGTGGTCGCTCTATCCGGTAATTCCGGAAAATCGTCGGCGCCCCATTTGCACTATGGCATAACAAAAGACGGCGAACCCATAGATCCAGCGCCGTATTTGGAATGATTTATAAGGAGAGGGATTTTACGATGGCAGAAAGAGAAATCAGAACCGATGGCAAGCTTGATACCATTATTGGAAAGGGCACAAAAGTTGAAGGAACCATTACGGTCGAGGGTTCCACTCGAATCGATGGTATACTGACGGGAAAGCTGATATCGAACGATATAGTCACGGTTGGGCCGACCGGCGAAGTGAAAGCCGATATCAAAGCCAAGTCGATTATCATCGGAGGTAAAGTGTTCGGTAATATCGAATCATCGGAAAAAATAGAAATCCAAGCGCGGGCCGAATTCCGCGGCGACCTTATCGCCAAGTCTTTGTTAATCGAGCACGGCGCTGTTTTTCATGGTAATTCCAATATGGCCGGCGGTTCTCCACAGAAAAATATCGTCACTCCGCCCAGCGAAAATAAATAATATCCAACTGGAGCATCGGCGATGCACGCCAAAACACTATTGATTGGCACAATCCTTCTTGCGGTCGGACTTCTGCTTTTGTTGCTTTTCCTTATAATGCTGGTTCGAAGGATAACCTATTATAGTCGCAGCCATAAGATGAAACGTCCGCCTTTGGGCGTGAGTTATATAGCGATATTTCTGGCGGCGTTATTGTTAGTGTTGTCGTGGGGATTTTTCGCTTTTTCAAATAATCTTAAGCAATTTTTACCATACACGCCCGGTCAAAAAGCGGCCCTGATAGATATCACCCGCACCGGAGATCCAATTAAAACGCTCAGGATAATTATTTATTGGGTGCGCGGAGACAGCCTGAAAGAAAATCCTGAATTTTTCCTGTCGGGAGACACGTGGTATCTGAAGGGGCGGTTGATTGAGGTTTCTGGTTATATCGGAAAGATGTTTCCTGCTCAATGGGGAATCGCGCTTGACGAAATGCACGGCGATTTTACCGAAGGTGAATCTGTAAATCCCGATAAGACGATATTTTCGCATCACGTATTTGAAGAAGGGGCGACCGATCTTGCCCCGTATGTAAAGTTTATTGGCCTAATCGGTGGGTCGTTTAAGGCGAATGAATTCGCCACACCGCCTATTCTTTCTCGCGCTCATGAAAGGTATTGGCTTACGATTTCGGACAGCGGGGCGGTTTCGCTTGATATTGTCCAATAGGCATTGACGGTAACTTAGCTATGTGACCATTATAGAAATAATATGCATATCAATGCAGACATCACGATGCCGGTATTGATATCTAATATCTCCGCTTTTCCATTTATTGCGCCAAACCTTTAGTCGGTCATAAAATTAGGACTAACATTAAGCCACAGTGTTATCGGAGTAATACATATTGCTTTTGGCCATTGTATTACAGGGCAACGAGTTGCATTTTCCGGTTGGGCGGTGTTATAATATTTCACTTTTACCTAATCGTTTTTTGGGCAACAGATTATAACTTGTTGTTAGATTTATAAAAAACTCCTTGATTTAGTGTTAAATAGGGCATATTTATTGTATATGTACCTTCTTGATATAAGGCGGCAAAGGGTTAAGAACGCTTTATTTAAATTTAAAATAATCCTAAAAAAGGAGCTTTAATGACCAAAGTGAAATGGTTCGTTTTTCTGCTGGTGGTTCTTATGGTACCAGCGGCCTGGTCGGGGAATATAACGGCCCCACTGGCAGAAGAGATGCAGAATTTGGCGGCGAATGCAACCATAAAGGCAATCGCCATGTTTGAATACCAGGCGGATATTCCCGCCTTGGATAGACAATTGAAACTGGAACGGGCAACCCTGGCCGAAAGAAATCGTCGGGTTTTGGAGGCATTACGTGAAGCCGCCACCCAGACCCAACCGCAGATAGCCCCGTTTCTGGAACAACTAAAAGCCGATGGCCTTATTAAAGACTACAAAATGCTCTGGATTGCCAATATGGTTATTTTCGAGGGGACCAGCGAAGGTATACGGCAGCTGGCAACCCGTTCTGATTTGGCGGATATTTACTTGAGCATCCCCATCGAAAACATCGAGCCGGTTAAAGTAAAAGAATCTGAACCATCTTTAACCGCCAGCCACGAAATCGGTCTCACCAGGATTCACGCTCCCGAGGCTTGGGCGATGGGTTTCACGGGCGCTGGCCGAGTGGTATCGAATATTGATACCGGCGTGGCTGGAAACCATCCGGCGCTGGCGTCCAGATTCAGGGGTGATGTTGACGGCGACGGCGATGTCGATGAAAGCTGGTATGACCCCTATACCACCCACTGGACTCAACCGCAGGATTCCGGGTCGCATGGAACGCATACTATGGGCACGATTTGTGGTCGTTCCACTACCGACACTATTGGCGTGGCGATTGATGCGCAGTGGATTGCCTCCCCGGCAATAGACAGGGGCGGCGGTTTGGCCAGGACAATTTCTGATGCTATTCTGGCATTCCAGTGGATTGCGGACCCCGATGATAATCCTAATACTCAGGATAATCCTGATGCCTGCGGAAATTCATGGGGCATTCCCGATGGTTACGGCTATCCAAACTGCGATCAGTCATTCTGGACTGTTATAGATAATTGCGAAGCGGCCGGTACCGTGGTGGTATTCTCTGCTGGTAACGAGGGAACATCCGGTCTTCGTTCTCCCGCTGACAGAGCGACAACTCCGTATAATTGTTTCTCGGTAGGTGCCGTTGATGGAACCAGCGCCAGTTTGCCAATCGCGAGTTTCTCCGCGCGTGGACCGTCAGAGTGTGCCACGGGTACATTGGCGATTAAGCCGGAAGTCGTGGCGCCGGGAGTAAGCGTGAGAAGTTCAGTGCCGGGCGGTGGCTACCAGACCATGGATGGCACATCGATGGCATCCCCGCACGTTACGGGTTGTGTGGCCGTAATACGTCAGGTCAATCCTAACCTTGACGCCGATGCCGTTAAAGAAATCTTGATGAGCACTGCTCAAGACCTTCCTCTTAACAACCCCAACGGCGAAGACAACACGTTTGGACATGGTATTGTTAACCTTTATGAAGCTTGTTTAATTGCTCAATCCGGATACGGTTATATTGATGGTTATGTGAGGAACCTGCAATCGCTGCCTTTGCCTAATGCAGAAATTGCGGTTGTCGGAACCCCCAGAAAAACCATGGCGGATGCCAACGGCTATTATTTCCTCGGTTTGCCGGCAGATACAAGCTACACGTTTAGGGCTTCTTTCTTCGGGTATCTTCCCGAGAGCGCGGTTGTCGCGGTCGTGGTTGATGATACAATTCAGCAGAATTTCTCTCTTTCTCCAACACAAAATGGTTCAATTGAAGGACACGTAAGAGATCTCGATTCTAATCCGCTTGTCGGAGCCCAGGTTAGGGTTCAGGGGGCGCCGTTATTGCCGGCCACCACGGATAGTACGGGATATTACATTCTGAATAATATCCCTGGGGGCAGTAGTTATACGTTTATTGCCTCGGCGTCTAGTCACGGTTCCGCATCGGCAACGGTGTATATCACCGCCAACGATACCGCTTACGCCGATTTTTCGCTTCAGTCGTTGGAATCTTTTGAGGCCGATGATGGCGGGTGGGTCAGCGATGGAGTCTGGCAGTGGGGCGAACCGACATCCGGACCGATGGCCGCTTATGACGGCCTGAATGTTTGGGCCACTGTTCTTGGCGGAGATTACCCCAGCAATGCCGACGATTCTCTGATTACCTCTTATTATACGGTAGATGCGAGTAATGCTACCTTTACTTTCTACCATTGGTATAATTTTGAAAATAGTTATGACGGCGGTAATGTCTCGATAAGCACCGATAATGGAACGACATGGGAATTGCTGACTCCGGAAACGAATTATCCCGATGATAACGTAACGGGACTGGATGGTGATCCGGGGTATACCAATCAATCGAATGGTTGGGAACAGGCCGTTTTCCCAGTGGGCGATTATCAGGGCCGAGCCGTTAAGTTTTTATTTAGATTTGGCACCGACGGTTCCGTTGAACGTGCCGGTTGGTACATTGATGCGGTTGTTTTGAATGGCGGCACATCCTATGGAAACGTTCAGGGAAATCTGGCAAGTATCACCCCAACCTCAATATCTCTGGCTTTAGATTCGGCCAGGACCTTTAGCGTGCCGGTCACATTAACAAGCTGTAACCAAGGTTTATTGGTATATGGCGCGACGGCGGTTCCCGACCTAAGAAGAGTCATTCATCGTAACGCGCCGGCAACTCCAATACTCAAAGCGGCAAACGAGCCGGTGGTCGAAAAGGTTGATGTTCGCCCGACAGACGGCGGCGGGATTGTTGCCGGATTTGGCGGTCCGGATGCCATGGGATATATGTGGATTGATTCCGACGAACCCAACGGCCCGGTGTTCAGTTGGGTCGATATAACATCAATCGGCACTCCTATTACCGGTTTGGGTGACGATAGAAATCTCGGTCCGTTTGATATCGGATTTGATTTTCCATACTATGGCGAAGTCTATAGCCAGTTCCATTTCTGCACCAATGGTTGGATTTCATTCACCGAAGGTACAAGCACGGTTTACAGCAATACCCAAATTCCATCGAATGGCCAGCCGTATACATCGCTGATGCCTTTCTGGGATGACCTGTATCCTGTTAGTTCGGGTTCGGCTTATTATTATTCGAATGGCGATTCTCTGGTGGTAGCTTGGGTCGATGTTCCGCACATCGGCAGCGGCGGCCCATACACTTTTGAGATTATACTTACTGCTAACGGCGATATCGTTTTCCAATATCTAAATATTGGAAGCCGCGATAACGAAAACAGCGTCGGTATTCAGAATCAAACAGGGACAGTAGGTTTAGGGGTTGCCTATAATACTACATATGCCAGAAACGAACTTGCGGTCAAGTTCGCCAGGTTGCCGGAATGGTTAACGGTAACTCCGAGGGGCGGATTCCTACTGCCCAATCAATCGGGAACCCTCAACGTCGGTTTCAACACGAACGAGTTGGCGCTTGGTACTTATACGGGCTCAGTATTGGTTAACACAAACGACCCGGGCCATGCCAATTTTGCGATTCCCTGTACTCTATTCGTGATTCGTACAGACATTAACGAACCAGAACAGGCGTTGCCCAACGTGTTCTCGTTGGCGCAGAATTTCCCGAATCCGTTTAACCCGACCACTGAAATATCTTTTGGGTTACCATCTGACGGCAATGTCTCTCTTGAGATTTACGATATCATGGGACGCAGAGTGAGAACGCTGGTCAATGGTTATCGCGCCGCGGGCCTGTATACGGTTACGTGGGATGGCGACAACGACAATGGGGCCAAGGTTGCTTCAGGAATATATCTTTACAAATTAACCTCCGGCGATAAGGTTGTCACCAAGAAAATGGTGATGTTGAAGTAGGTTAACTGCTTGTAGAATAACACCTTGGGGCGATTCCTAGATAGGGGGTCGCCCCAAGGTTAATCAAAATTAATACATGTGAAAGTCGATTATTTTATTGACAAGATATAAAATATTCTTACATTATAAAAAAGAATCTTCAATCATGCCGCGACTTTTGGCATGTTTTGGTTGGGATAGATAATATAAAATAGTATTTCGCAGTATTAAAAAAGGAGATAAAATGGAAAGAAAAGCTTGGGGTTTATTGTTTTTGGCGCTTGTTCTAATGATGGGCGTCGCCAACGGCCAAGTAGTTGAGGTTTGGTATGGCGGTTCGTTCACCGGTACGGTGTGGCATGATACAATCAAGGGAAAAATCAATGCCAATTTAGACGTTCCGACATATATCCGTTGTGATGAGGGTGCGTATGTTGCGGATGTTCATTTTCCGTTAGGTGTAAGAGATATTTATATTGACGCGATACCTCGGGATCTCTGTACTTATGGATATCCCTTTAACGCTTGGGATGATGCTTCATTTTTGATAACCTTCGAGGGATCTCCGCCGAATATAGCGGGTTGGCATAGCCGTTCATTTTTGGGATTTTGCGATCTAGCGGGGGGGCCCAACCCATATCTGTACTTTACGGATATTACACAAGTCCTGAATTTTAAAATTCATACAGTCGACAATTCTTCATTGATAGGGCAAACGGTTACAGCGTTACGGAATGGTGTAAGCAGTACTCTTGGTGGTCCCGCTTGTGGAGACACTGTGGGTGGCCCTGGTTTTACTGTGGTAACGCATTTTGCTTATTTGCTGTTTTCAGCCAATTCGGCGCCTGTTATCGGTACGATTAATATGCCTTCCGATTTTTGCGGACATTCTTATTCGGAGTACGCATTCGATGTTACCGACGCGGACCTCAATAATATTACTGTTACATCGAATTATGGAACCGTAGTTACGATATCCAGCGCGCCCGGCAGTTGGCGCGGCTATATTGATTTTTCGGGTGTGGTGGTTAACAATGTAACTTTGGTTGTAAACGCCACTGATGGCACCGATCCGGCTACGCCCGTGTCAATCCCGAATTTCTCCAGCAACGGAATGATTGGTTCTATAATAGCAGATTTAAATGATTCTTTCCCTATGTGGCCTGGCTACGAAGAATGGATGCCGATCACGCTTTCCGCGGGCAATACTTGCATTGGGGGATTTAACTTTACAATCGTTTATGACCCATCGGTTTTGCAAGTAATAAGTGTCCGTAAAGAGGATGTGCTTATGGGAGGGGAGTATTGGTATGTAAATTACCATCCCGCTATTAATATTAATTGTCCGCCCGGTTCGCCTTCCGGCGCCCTAAAAGTTACATTTATTAATGACTTGAACAACCAAATACCGGCAACGCCGATTTGCGGATTAAATAACACGCCCATTTTTTCTATTAAATGGTACGTAAATCCCGATTTCAACTATCCCACGAATTTTTGTATTCCGATATGTTTTTATACCTGCGAGCCCAATAATTACAACTGGAATGCGGTCACGGATATAACCGGTATGAACGTGTGGAAAACAGAGGGGTGTATTGATGGACTTAATTCAACTAATTTCCTTGATTTGCGCTGCGGTAATATAAAAATACAATCCGTAGGCAATGTTATTCGAGGTGATGTTAATCATAATTTCACGCCCTATGAAATCGGCGATGCAGTGTTGTTAGCTAATTATTTGATGGATCCCTCAACATATCCTCTTGACCCATGGCAAATGCACGCGGCCGATATTAATGGTGATCGTATTTATGCATCCATCGCTGATCTTATCATGTTGATTAACATAATTAATAACGATGTTACCCCTGGCGGCAGGCTTAATCCGCTCGATATTCCAGTTACGATTTCGATGCCCGCGAATGCCTCGGGCAATATGGATGTTACCGTTAGCTCCAGTTCCGCTATCGGCGGCGCCCTGGTGCGTATCAACCATGCCGGCGTGGAGCTCGGCACC
>JAAYTW010000194.1 GCA_012517955.1 Candidatus Zixiibacteriota bacterium
AAACCGGACCCTATTTGCAATACGCTCACGCTCGTATCTGCAGCCTGATTCGCAAGTATGGAAAAGAGCCGGATGGTCGGGCCGATTATTCTATGCTGAAATTCCCCGAAGAATTTAGTCTGGCCAAAAAACTGCTGGAATATCCCGATAAGATTAAATCGGCCGCTGAATTAAATGAACCTTACATAATATCCGCCTACCTACTGGATCTGGCCGGGCTATTTTCGACCTATTTCCAGAAGTATAAATCGCCCGCCGATAAAATAATTTCCGACAACAGCGAACTGACAAAAGCCAGGATAAATTTGGCGTGGTGCGTTCGCGTTGTCTTAAAATCGGGCCTGAATATTTTAGGTATCGATGCTTTGGAGAAAATGTAATTTTATAAAATACCAAACCAATAACGCAACGCTATGGACAAAATCATAAAACCAGCTCAAAAACTTCGCGGAAGAATGACTCTTCCGGGGGATAAAACCATCTGTCATCGGGCCGCCATTCTCGCCGCTCTTGCTAAAGGAGACACGACTATCGCCAACCCCAGCCCTAGCGCCGAATTCAAATGTACTCTGGATTGCCTAAGCCAATTCGGCGTCAGTTGGGAATATAACGAAAACGGTAATCTTATTATCCACGGTCAGGGGATAGAGGGGCTTAAGAAACCTGAATCGGTAATTAATGCCGGCGATTCCAGCGTTACGGCCCGTCTGCTATTGGGCCTGGCGGCTGGTTGCCCATTCGAAGTCGAATTCGACGGTTCGCCCAAATTGCGAGCTCAACCGATGCTTCGCGTTATTGATCCGCTTCAGAAAATGGGCGCCGAAATTGAAAGCGATAATAATCATCTGCCCATACGTATCAAAGGCGGAAATTTACACGCCGAAAGATATATTATGCCCATTTCCAATTCCCAGGTAAAAGGAGCCGTGTTTTTGGCTGGTCTGAATACCGATGGTACGACCGAGTTGGTCGAACGCTTTCAAAGCCGCGACCACATGGAACGGCTGCTTAACTTTATGGGCGTTCGTTTCAGCAAAGAAAAATTTAAACCGCCGGCGCCCAAAATCGCCGATGAATTCGAACGGCGATTGAAAAAAGCCAAGGGAATAGTCGATGACCTTCGCGGCGATATGTTCAAATTGCCCGGACGTCAATCTCCCAACGCCGGTTTGACAATTGAAATCCCTGGAGATTTATCGGCGGCGGCGATGTTTGTGGCCGCCGGCGTATTGACGCGAGGTTCTGATATTAAAATCGATAATGTCGGTCTCAATCCGACCCGACGCGGTTTTCTGGAAATACTTGGAAAGATGCGGGCTAATATCAAATACGAAGTCGCCGCCATGAAAAATAATGAACCGTTCGGCTGGATCTCGGCCGGCTATGGTCCGCTGAAGGGCAGGCGAATCGTCGGCGAAATGATTCCTACAATTATCGACGAACTGCCTTTGATGGCGGTAATCGCCACGCAGGCACAAGGCACGACTGTTATCCGCGATGCTTTTGAATTGAGAAGCAAAGAAACCGATCGGATTAAAGCGGTGGTCTCCAATTTGCGCAAAATGGGCGCGCGAATCGGCGAGCTTGAAGATGGCATGGCCATTGACGGTGGGACAATTCTCGAAGGAGCTGAGATTAACAGTTACGGCGATCATAGGATTGCCATGGCCTTCTCGATCGCCGGTTTGGTTGCCCGCGGCGAGACCGTAATTAAAGATGCTGAATGCGTGGCAACTTCTTATCCGGCTTTCTGGGATGATTTAGCGGTTATATCCCAGCATTGACGGGGTATTGAATTGCCGAAAAATAACGGGCTATCACGTTCTCCGGCGGACTTGTTCAAGGAGGGAATCCGTCAGGGTTTGTTTTCCTTTTACTCCCTGTTTAAGGTGATGGCGCCCATTTATATCCTCGTTTCTATTCTTAAATATTATCGTTTGCTCGATTATCTGGCCGGCCACTTTGCGCCGTTTATGAAATATGTGGGATTACCCGGTGAAGCGGCCCCGGCTATGGTCCTTGGTTGGGGAATCAATATTTATGCAGCGATCGCCGCTTTCGCCGGCCTGAATATGACCCCCCGTCAGGTGACAATCCTTGGGGTGATGCTGGGGACATCCCATACATTATTTATGGAAACCGCCGTTGTCGGCCGCATGAAAGCCAGACCAGGCGTGATTTTGGTTTTAAGATTAGGCGTTGGAATAATTCTTGGATTACTCCTAAATATCATATTGCCGGAAAATCTATGAGCGAATTTGTCGTTTCAACCGGAATCGGTTTATTCAAACTGCTTGGCCTTGTTTTCATTATAGTCGTGCCTTTGCTTGTTCTCTTAGAAATATTTCGCTATTATGGTTTTCTCGAAAAAGGTATCGGCGCTATCTCGCCTTTAACTCGCAAAATAGGTTTCGAGAACGAATCGATTTTTCCCTTGGCCGCCGGAATCATATTCGGCTTGTCATACGGAGCAGGAGTGATTATCGGCGAAACTCAGAAAGGCAGGATTGGCCGCAATCAAGCTTTTTTAATCGCGGTATACCTCGGTTTGTTTCATGCTATAATTGAAGACACTCTATTATTCGCGGCTCAAGG
Source organism: Candidatus Zixiibacteriota bacterium (assembly GCA_012517955.1). Classification (GTDB taxonomy): domain Bacteria; phylum Zixibacteria; class MSB-5A5; order UBA10806; family 4484-95; genus JAAYTW01. The sequence goes on from JAAYTW010000194.1 coordinate 2,596, forward strand.
AGCTGTCTGGTGGATACTTCTGGGAGTAAGATTTGTGGCATCGACCATAATAACCGCGATTTTTGGGTTATGGTTAGGAAAAAGGGCTTTATAAACAGCGTCAGTCGAGGCAAAATAGGGGAAAGGCTTGCCGAGGAATATCTGATTTCGCGCGGCTATATCGTTCTGGCCAAAAATTGGCGAGGCGCCCCCGGACGACGCGCTCCGGAAATTGACCTTATTGTCAGGAAAAATGAGACCATCGTATTCGTTGAAGTTAAAACCGCTTCAAGCTCCAAATTCGGTTCACCCGCTTATTGGATAACCGAATCGAAACGCAAGCGATTGACCGAGGGAGCCTTGGCTTATATCGCCGAAAATTCGCCCGAATTGTCGTCTTTTCGTTTTGACGTTGTTGTAATAGACAACCGAGCGCGTAAACCATTAATAAAGCATATCGCCGATGCCTTTATGGCTTACGATGAATAATCATGTTCATTGATTAGCGCGTGTCCACGGCTTTATCTAAAATCTTTTTCAGCGAATCTTCTGAGACGTTTTCGAACCCCTTAAGCCGCCCGATGATTTCTCGATAAATCGCCAGTTGAAGTTTGGGGTTGTTTTCGAATTTTTTTTGGATTTTAATCATGAACGACTTGTCGACATTATATTTCTGAAAAACGGCGTCCGCCAGTGCTTCATAATTATTCGGTGTTTCTTGCGATTTCCAATACGCCAGACTTAAATCCACATAGATATCTATAAACTTTCGACTATCGCTGTCGGATATTCTATCTATACGACCGCAAGAGAACATCAAGAGAACCCCGACAAAAACACCTATCGTTTTCGATATCCTTATGATTTTAATGATTAGGTTCATGTGTTCCCGTTTATCCGCCGATTTAAGTTTTATCCCATAAAACCAAAGGCGCGGATTACCGCGCCCTATGGTAGTTATCGTTCTGTGTTATTTTTGTTATGCACCAGATGAGCTTTGAGTATAGTTTTCGATTTTGGCGTTTTCTTTAATTGCCTTAAACCAACCTTGCCAGATTTCATTGCGTTTTCGGCTGAACTTCTCATTATATAACGAATCCGAAATGGCGGCGAACCTGGTCATGTCTGCCGGTTTGCGAGAAACGAATTCGAGTAGATAGCATCCCGTTTGTCCCTTAACGGGTTTGCTGAACCTATCGGTAGCCGATAGCGTAAATGCAGCGCCGATAAATGCGGGGTCGCTGCCGACATTTTTCACGAAATCGTATCGCGCGAAAGTATCAGTTGTAATCACCGGCATATTATATTTGGCACCGAGCTGTTCGAGATCAAGTCCTTGGCTTATCATTTCTTTATACAGCGCTTCTCCCTTGACCATCGCCTTCGCGGTTATTTTTTCGTTTCGAAGCACACGAGATATTTGCTCTTTGACCTCATCAAGCGGCCGATATCCGGCGGGTTTCTTGACTCCGGGCGTGGCGATAAAGAGGGCTTGCTTGGTTTCGATAACATCGCTGATTGCTCCCGTTTTTCCTTCAAACGCAAGCTTGTTGAGTTGAGGGTTGTTGCCGATACCTGGAATGCTGGCCCCCGCGGCGAATGGTTTGGTTTCCTGTACCGTTAACCCCAACTCTTTGGCCGCTTGGTCAAGATTGCTGCTTAGCGCCGCTTGACGGATTTTTTCCGCTTGCTCTTTATGTATAGCCAGTGATTTTTCCGACATAATCACTTTGAGCAGAATATGGCTGGCCTGTATTTGTTCCGATGGCGGGGCGGTCGGGTTTTTTGGGTCTTTTTCCATTTTACGCCCGGTCAACTTAATAATGTGCCAGCCGAATGTCGATTGCACCGGTTGAGAAATATCGCCGATATTTTTAAGCTTGAAGGCCGCTTCTTCGAA
>JAAYTW010000195.1 GCA_012517955.1 Candidatus Zixiibacteriota bacterium
AAAGTGTCAGGTCACGGGCTATGCCCTACGACCTGACACAACATAAAAGGCGTCGGGTACGGAGACCCGACGCCACAATTAAAAAGTTTCGGACTACTTAAGGAGTTATGAACCCACCGCAGAGCGGATGGGGCACCCGGCCCTACGACCTGACACAACAAAATAATCATGTCTGTAGGTCGGCGTTTCGAAGTCCGAAAAAGGAGGACAATGAAACCCAACAGCAGAAAGTGCGTGGCGTACGTCCCCGTGCGCCACGTTTCTGATGGCAGACGAGGACGTCCGCCATCCACGAACGTATTCTGAATGATTTATGATAAGTAGACTATGTAAAAATATTAAAGAAATGATATGCCTTACATTCCAACAATTGGATGCTAATCTATTCCCCCTACCTTCCCACTTCCAGCATCCGCTCCAACGCCAGTTTTGCGTCGACGGCAATATTCCCCGGCACCTGCACCAATTCGGCCTTATCGAAATTCTCTATAGTGAAACATAAATCGTTGAGGCTCGTCCTGAACATATTCGAACAAATCGCGCAGTAATCCCCGCCCAAACTCATTATCTTCTTGTCCGGCATCGTTACCGCCAGCCGATGCACCAGATTTATCTCCGTGCCGATTGCGATTACCGAACCCGCCGGCGCCTGCTCCACATATTTGACAATATGCGCCGTCGACCCCACCGAATCGGCCAGCGCCACCACATCCTCGGTGCATTCCGGATGAACCACCACTTTCACCCCGGGATAATCCTTCCGCATTTTCGCTACATGCTCCGGCTTGAAATTGGTGTGCACATGGCAATGCCCCTGCCACAAAATCACCTCGGCCCGTTTCAGTTCATCGCTGGTCAGGCCGCCGTTTTCTTTGGTCGGATTGTACATCACGATTTTATCTTTGGGGATTCCCTTTTTATTGGCGGTATTTCGCCCCAGATGTTGATCCGGGAAAAAGAACAGTTTCCTGCCCTTGCTTTTTACCCAATCGAACGCCGCGTCGGCGTTTGAGGATGTGCAAATCAAGCCGCCGTTTTTGCCGGTGAACGCTTTTAGCTCCGCCGATGAATTCATGTAGGAAATCGGTATGACCGAATCTTTTCCTAATACTGATTCGATAACATCCCATGAATCATACACCGCCCTAGTGGGCGCCATGTCCGCCATCGGACACCCCGCCGTGGGGTTGGCTAAATACACTTTCTGATACGGCGCGGTCAGGATATCGGCGGCTTCGGCCATAAACCGTACACCGCAGAAAATGATGTGCTCTGCGTTTTTCTGCCGCGAGGCATCCCTGGCCAGCGCGTACGAATCCCCCAGATAATCGTGAAACTCGACTATCTCGATTCGCTGGTAGTGATGAGTCAATATCACCAGCTTATCGCCATATTCTTTACGCTTGGCCGCGATTCGCCGTTTAAGTTCGTCATCGCTGGCCCACCGGTATTCTTCGGGAAGATTCGCTTTATTGTAGTTCATTTATTTATTTCGTAGGTTGAAACCCTCGTCGTTTCGACAAATCCTTATAGTCGTAGGTCGAAACCCTTGTGGTTTCGACAAATCCTTGTAAGGCAGGATCCCTGCAATCCTGCCGACATCCCATATCCCATTTAAGGGCAAGGCATGCCTTGACCCTACGAAACCATCTACTTCTTTTCCCGCTTTTTAGTTTCCCACTTGGCGACCGCCGCCTTAAGAGCCTCTTCGGCCATCACCGAACAATGGACTTTCGCCTCCGGCAATCCCCCCAGCTCCTTTGCCACATAACCATCGGTGATTTCCAGCGCTTCTTGTAATGTTTTTCCTTTGAGGATTTCCGTCAGCATCGATGATGACGCTATCGCCGCCGCGCAACCGAATGTCTTGAACCGCGCGTCCACGATTTTGTCATTTTCGATTTTCAGGTAGAGCCGCATCATATCGCCGCAAACCGGGCTACCGACTTCCGCAACTACCGAGGCATCTTCCATCTCCCCCAT
>JAAYTW010000196.1 GCA_012517955.1 Candidatus Zixiibacteriota bacterium
CCCGACGGCACGATTCGATACTGGATACCCGCCTGCGCGGATATGACATCAAATCATTTTCACAGATATATACGCGTTGTCGTTCTCGCGGAGTCGAGAATCCAGGATTATATCCGCGTAGTGCCCCACAAGTTCATATATGCGTCAGGATGGAGTCGCGAAAAGCAGACGACATCCTGGCGCCGGGATTTTTCTGTGCCCGGCAGCTGTCCATATCTGCCGGCTATTGTTTCACGGCACACGTAGATATACGCTACGCACGTGAATAAATTCACCTCACCCCCCGCCCCTCTCCCGCGCGGGAGAGGGGTGCCCGCGGGACGCGTTTAGGTTCTCATAGGCGTAATAATAGAACCCGTAGGACAAGGATTGAACACTCCTGCTTTTTGTTACTGACCGCCTCGTTGAATAAATTATATTAAACATATAAGTTTCGCCTGCTTCCCTGCGCCACCCCTGCCGCATGTTAAATGCAATTGGCAGGGGTTGAAATAGCTTGCACATTTCCAAATCAGGCGACCCCGCCGGAGCGGAGTCGCCTTTATTTATTATGTTACCTCTGACCCGTCTTAAAAACCGCGCTTCACTTAACTCACAATACCGCTTATAATTACAAAAACAACCTCATAATTGCCGGCTGGCAACCTATCTTATTGACATACAATAGATTATCTTATAGAAAAATTTATCTTTAGAAGCGAAAAATGTCTTGACGCCGATTTTGCAAATTATTATCTTGCCGAAAGTTAAACAGAGGTGTAGTGTTTGAAAATGAATTTTCTAAACTGTCGAAAGGGGGTTGAATGAGTGACAGGCGTACGTGTTCGAGACGACGAGTCGTTTGAAAAAGCCCTGAAACGGTTTACAAAATCGTGCGAAAAGGCCGGTATCTTATCCGATATCAAGAAACGCCAGCATTTCGAGAAACCATCGGAAAAGAGAAAACGCAAACAGGCGGCGGCCAGAAGAAAAACCCGCAAAAGATTTTACGTGGATCACAGTGGGACTATTTGAACAAATCTCACAAGATCTGGCGCAGGCGATGAAGTCGGGCGATAAGCTGACTTTAAGTGTTCTGCGAATGTTAAAATCGGATCTGAAATACAAACAGATCGAAATCGGCCGGGAACTCAAGGATGAGGATTGTCTTGCCGTGTTTTCAAGCGCGGCTAAAAAGCGGCAAGACTCTATCGAAAGCTATATCAAGGGCGGCCGGCAAGACCTTGCCGACATTGAATCGGCCGAGTTGGAGATAATAAAAAAATACCTGCCCCAGCAGCTATCCGAAAGCGAACTGGAACAGGTCATCGGTGAGGTTATCGCTGAAATCGGAGCATCCAGCCCCAGCGATTTAGGCGCGGTAATGAAAGCGCTCATGCCCAAAGTAAAAGGCAAGGCCGATGGCCGCAGGATTAATGAAATAGTACGCAAGAAGCTTGGCGGTTAACTAACCCATAACCTCGGAGGGGACGTGAACTGGGTTGATTTTTTCATTTTCGTAGTCCTGATAATAGCTTTTGCCAATGGCTATCGCAGAGGACTCTTCAAGGAAATATCCACTTTTATCGGGCTGATAGCTACTATCGTGGTCACGATTTATTATGCCGGATTACTCGCCGGCAAATTCGAAGGGAAATTAAATTTTTCTCCAAGCGTAATCTACCTTATCAGCGCCCTGTTGATTTTCATAGGATTTCAGGTTGTACTGAAATTATTGGGACACTTCTTCTACAAGATGGTTAAAATAACGCCGATTAAAAAATACGATAGAATCGGCGGCGGCGGATTCGGCCTGATTAAGGGCGCTTTCGCCGTTTCGATGATATTCCTCGCTTTCATACTCTATCCAAAATTCATGACGTTCAATCAGGCCATTGACCAATCGACGATGGCGCCGGTGTTCCGCAAAATCGTGCCCGTCAGTTTCGATATCGGAATGAAATTTCACCCAAGCAACGCTAAATTCATCGACAAAGTCAAGGGCGGTATCCTGGGTTCGCGAGCCGCTATCTACGCGGAAGACCCCGAAGACCTGACCAAAAACAAAGACGGCGCTATCGGGATGTCTAAAGACGATTTCGATGTATTAGCGAGCATCGATAGGTATTTTGGCAACGCGCCCGAGCTTGCCAAAAAAGAGGAATGATTCCTTAACCGGATAAGGGAGGGAGGAGCTGACCTTATCAAGCTGGTATGAATTTTCATACTTTAAAGGTTCTGGAGTACGACAGGATAGTCGAAAAACTTCACGACCTTTGTTTCAGCAGCCCGGCAAAAAAAATCGCAATTTCGCCTTCTGACAATCTAAGCGCAATCGAGAATTCTCTGGATTGCCTGACCGAAATGATTGAGCTTTACCAAGTGGATGGCGGTCCGCCATCGCTGACTTTTGGGGACGTAGATTTTATTGTCGAAAAGGCAATGGCTTCCGGCGATATTTTGGAACCGGCGGAACTCCTGAAGGTCGTCGAGCTATATGACGTGGTGCGCGGATGGACCAAACTCGATAAGCGCTTCGAACATCGGAAAACCATGACATCGAAACTGAACTACGATGAGGAACTGGCGGCAACCATTAATCGAGTGATTCAACCGCCCAAAGAAATCCGCGATAACGCCTCCCCCGAATTGAAACGAATCCGCAAGGAGCTTCGGCAAACCCGCGAAAACCTCGAGGCGAAATTCAGTTCCTATATCGATTCGGAATTCTCATCGTGTTTGTCGGATAATGTTTATACTATACGCGATGGGCGCTACGTCTTGCCGGTAAAAGAAAGCTTCAAGGGACGTGTCAAAGGAATTGTACATGACAGATCATCGACCGGCGCGACATTTTTCGTCGAGCCGATGGAAGCGGTCGAACAAAATAATAATCTTCGCGAATTAATCGCCGCGGAACATCAAGAAATTCTACGAATCTTAAGGGATTTAACCGATAAAATTTTCGCCAATAATATATACATTAAAAATAACGTCAAAATTCTGGCCGAACTAGATATCCTCTCCGCCAAGGCTCGATTCGCTCTCAAGCTAAATTGCGTGAGGCCGATTATAAACAGCGATTATTATATAGAAATCAAAAACGGCTACCATCCCCTGCTTCGCTGGCGCGATAAGCAAACCGGCCAAGATAATACTGTCCCGATGGATATTCATCTCGGTCGCGATTTTACAACACTGATTATAACCGGGCCGAATACCGGCGGCAAAACGGTGACGCTTAAAACGGTGGGAATGCTGTGCCTTCTGGCGCAAACCGGTATGTATATTCCGGCCGGCGACGGGTCTTCCCTGCCAATCTTCACTCAGATATTCGCGGATATCGGCGATGAACAATCGCTGGAAGCCTCCCTTTCGACGTTCTCCGCTCATCTGGCAAATATCCGAGACGCGCTCGAACAAGCCGACGAAACATGTCTGGTATTGTTGGATGAGCTCGGCGCCGGCACCGACCCCGATGAAGGTTCGGCTTTGGGCCAGGCGATTATCGAAGATTTCACCGCCAATAAAGTGCGAACAATCGTGACAACTCATCATGGGAGGCTGAAAACGCTGGCGGTCAATAATCCATCGGTTGAAAACGGTTCCCTTGATTTTGATAGAGAAAATTTGCGCCCGACATACAGGTTCAGGATGGGTATACCAGGTTTATCGTACGCGATAGAAACCGCCCGCAAGCTTGGAATCGGCGATAAGGTAACAAACCGCGCCGAATCTTTAATCGACCGATCGGAACGTAGATTGGCGGCAATAATAACCGAATTATCCGATAGGCTTCAGGAAGCGGAAAAAGAATTGGGTGAGGCCCGTAAAAGCCGTTTATCATACGAATCGTTATCGAAAATATACGCCGAAAAACTAAATAATCTCGAAAAAGAGAAAAAACAGATAAAGAAAGATGCTCTGGAGAGGGCCGAAAAGGTCGTTCAACAGGCGCGATTCGATATCGACCGGCTGATTGACGAAGCCAAACAGGCCCCCAAGAAAATTGAAGCTCTGCGGGAGGCGCGTCATCAGGCTGTCGCCAAAGCGAATGATATAAAAGATGAAATAAAAAAAATCGAACCTCCGCCAAGCAGCCAAAAAGCAAAAGGCGAAATCGGCGAAAAGGTTTATCTGCCATCGATGAACACCACGGGAGAAATAATAGAGAAGCCCGATCGAGATGGCCGGGTTCGGATAAGAATCGGCGGCGTAACGCTGGTAACTGATGTAGCCGGGCTTTATCATACAGATGATAAATCCGCGGCAGCCGTATCGAAAACCGGCCGACACAGCCCTTACGGCGATTCGAATATATCGATGCAAATAGACCTTCGCGGCCTGACATTTGACGAGGCTGAGCCGCAGTTGGATAAATATCTTGATGAAGTTTACTTGGCCGGATTAGAAAGCGTTTCCATAATTCATGGCAAAGGTACCGGCGCGTTGCGAACAAAAATTCAAAATCATCTTAAAAACCATTCGCGGGTGAAATCGTTTAGGTTGGGCAATTGGGATGAAGGCTCCTATGGGGTCACAATCGTGGAATTAAAGCGGGACGACTGATAATGGCTGGATATATTCCCGAAGATATTGTTGAAAAAATCAAGTCGGATACTGATATTCTCGATTTGATAGCCGAATATGTCACCCTGAAAAAAACCGGCAAGGATTATACCGGCCTTTGTCCTTTTCATAAGGAAAAAACGCCATCGTTCATTGTTGTCCCCGACAAAGGTTTTTATTATTGCTTCGGTTGCGGCGCCTCGGGCAATGCTGTTAATTTTATAATGCGGCACGAAAATTTGGACTATCCGGAAGCGCTTCGCTTTTTGGCGAAACGAGCCGGGATTACGATTCCCGAAAAGGTGGCTTTTGACCAGGAATCACATACGACCAAATTATATAAAGCCGTCGAATTCGCTGAAAGCTATTTTAAAAAACATCTGACAAATTCGGCGGGATACGATTATTTCAAAACGCGCGGCGTAACAACGGCGGCTATTGAGGAATTCGGCCTCGGATACGCCCCCGACAGCTGGGACGGCCTGTTGAAAACCATCGCTAAAAGCAAATTGACGCCGGAGATTTTTTCCGAAGCCGGCTTGTTGGTGCGACGGGAAAATCAAACCGCCGGCCCTAATGAATACTATGACAAATTCCGGAATCGGGTCATCTTTCCCATAAGAAATCTATCGGGAAGACCAATCGGATTCGGCGGACGCGTCTTAAGCGACCAGGAAGGTCCAAAATACCTTAACTCTCCGGAAACCCCGATATATCACAAGGGTTCCGTATTATTTGGTTTGAATCATTCGAAAAACTTTATCCGAGAACGGAATCAAGCGGTCATTATCGAAGGCTATTTCGATTTTATATCCGTGTATCAGGCAGGCATAAAAAATATCGTGGCGGTTTCAGGCACCGGATTTACTCCAAATCAAGCCAATCTCCTGGCGCGCTTCTGCGAACGCGTCGTCTTGCTTTACGATGCCGACGCGGCCGGGATGCGGGCGACGTTCCGAGCGGTGGAGGTGCTTTTCAATGCCGGATTAGAACCGTTGATAGTGAGGTTGCCGGAGGGTATGGATCCGGACAAGTACGTGCGGGTCAACGGCGCTTCCGCTTTGCGCTCGTTGATTGACGGCGCCGTGAATTATCTCGATTTCGTCGCGCAATCGCTGCCTGACAAATTCGCAAGACTGCCGATATCCCGTCAGGAAAAACTGATAGAATCTCTGGTACAAACCGCGGCCGGCCTTGATGATGATTTAAAACATGAGCTGTTTATCAGGAAAGCAATCGAGATATTCGACCTGCCGCCGGCGGCATCGGCCAAGTTCGAACGGCCTAAAAAAAGACGGGTTAATCTTGAACCGCCCGAAGCGTTCGGTAGAATACGTTTTGAAGGAGCGTTTCTGGGATTCCTGATTGCCAATCCAAATTATATCAACGAAAGTTTTAAGGTTATACAGCCGGAACACTTCAGTGAACCGGCTCATATGGAAATTTATAAAAAACTAAAGGAGTGGAGCTTTCAAGAAACAAACATTGGCGGTTTTTTAGACAAATTTCCAGATGAGGATATTCGTCGAAAATTGACGGAAATAATCGTCCGGGAGTCGGCCGGGGCGCCGCCGGAAGCGCGATTCGATGAATTCGCGTCAAAATTCCGAGAGTTTCATATTAGCGACCAACTAAGCGCCTTGCGCCAGGAAATCGCCCGCGCTGAAAAAGAGGGACAAACGGAAAAGCTCGAACGATTGACTCGAGCATATCGTGACCTTCAAAACACCGCGAAACGAAAGGCGGGATAAATGTCAAAGGATAACGATACAAATCTACAGGAAACAGAAACATCTCAGATTAATGATTTTAAGGCGGTTTACGCAATCTACGCGGATGATTCATCAAATAAGCCGGAGATGCTGAAACTGGAAAGCAGCAGCGACGCAACCTGGGCTTACTTCCGCGATTTGGGTAGATTCAAAATTTTAAATCGGGAACAGGAAGTAGCCGTTGCCCGAAGTATCGAACGATACAAAATCAGTATAAAGGAAATAATCTTTTCATCGCTGGCCGTGTTGGAAAAGCTATTGGAATGCCAGCCGAAGTTGATAAACAAAGAAATCCGGCTCGAGGATATCGTTTCACCGGAAACCTGCCGTTGGTTCGCGCCGGAAAATATCAAAAAAGAAAAGACAAAAGTACTTAATCGATTGGGCAAAATCGGCAAATTGGTGGCGGAGGCGGGCAAACCGATAAACGAAATTCAACGTTCGCAACTGGAGCCATATTTGAAAACTCGGCTGGAACTGCGTTCGAAAATCATGGTTGAAATAGAACAATTTAATTTCAACCTGGAATTTTTGGAAAATTTGACGCAGGTATTCAAAACCAAAACCAGCAATGGAAGGCGATATCACAGACCGCAAAACAGCCTGCCGCATTTACACAACATCGAACCTTCGAGTTACCTCTATGCCGAAGAACTGCCGGCCGACGAGCTTGACCGGGTAATCAAACGGCTGGGGTTTTTGGAACGCGAGCTGGATCGCAATAAACGGGTCATGGTCGAAGCGAATATGCGGCTGGTGATTTCAATTGCCCGCAAATATATCGGCCGCGGCATGGAATTCATGGATTTGGTTCAGGAGGGGAATTCCGGGCTGGTTAAGGCGGTCGATAAATTCGACTACCGCAAAGGATTCAAATTCGGCACCTACGCCTCCTGGTGGATACGTCAGGCGATTACCCGTTCGCTGGCCGAGCAGGCGAGAACGATAAGGACACCGATGTATCTGAATAGCCAGTACGGACGAGTGGCCAAAGTGTCACAAACGTTGTTCCAAAAACTTGGACGCAAACCTGATGTTACCGAGATATCGCGGCTGACCGGATTGCCCGAAGACAAAGTCGAAGATATTATGAGCATGATGCCGCAGACTGTATCGCTTTCAAAACCTCTCGGCGATGACGAAGAAAACCAGATGTCTAATCTAATCGCCGACCCCCAATTTTCGACGCCTTCGGGGAAAGCTTCGTTCGTATATCTCCAGGACCAATTGGAGCGCGTACTCGATTCGCTGACAGAACGCGAAGAACAGGTAATCAGACTTCGTTTCGGTATGGACGATGGGATGCCCAGAACGCTGGAAGAAGTCGGTCTGATATTCAATTTAACAAGGGAACGCATCCGTCAAATTGAAGCCAAAGCGTTGAAAAAATTGCGGCATCGTTCGCGTTCGGATAAACTTCGGGAGTGCGTGGATTTATTATAATCCGCCTATTCCGTATTTATTTGTGGAATATCAATGGGGCCGGGACACATACAGCCCGGCCTTTTTTCGATTTCAAACATGTAATCATTAGATATCGGCGGCCTTCAATGTACGCCAAATATCGCTTGAAAGCGGTGTCTATCCCCCCTATATTCGCAATAAATGAAAGATGAGGGCAAAAGAAAAATCGTCGCCAGCAATCGCAAGGCGCGCCACGATTATGAAATCCTCGATACTTATGAGGCCGGTATCGAATTAATCGGGAGCGAGGTCAAATCGCTGCGTAATTCGAAAGTCTCTTTCAAGGATTCGTTCGTGCAAATCAAAAACGGGCAGGCTGTTCTGCTTAATCTACATATCTCCCCTTACGATAAAGCCTCTCACTACAGCCACGAACCGGAACGCAAGCGCCGTCTATTGCTTCACAAGCGGGAAATACGAAAACTTCACCAAGCTGCCGAGATTGAAGGGCTGACTCTGGTGCCATTGTCAATATATTTCGCCGGCCCCTACGCCAAAATCGAGTTGGCCGTAGCCAGAGGACGCCGCAAGTACGATAAAAGAGCGGCTATCGCCGAACGCGACGCCAAACTTAACTTAAGTCGAATTTATCGCAGGAAACAATAAAGCTCTTATCGTGGTAAACAAATTTGATGCGCGCGGATAAATTAAAATGGCTGATTGTTTTTTCGCTCCTCGCTTTTAGCCTTTCCGGGACTCTATCTTCGGCGCAAACGGGAAATATCGAAATTAAAGCCTCCTGGATAACCAAAAAGAAAAAAACGACTATAGCCGCTGCCAAAAAAGATAAAACGGTTTATATCTCCCTCAAATCGTTAGCGAAATTTCTCGATGCCGTTTATGAGCCCGATATCGAGGCCGGCAAAGGTATATTCAAACTTAAAAACGGGGCGATTTCTTTCCACCAATTTTCCCCTTACGTGACGATAGGAGAAAAATCCTATAACATCCGCCGCGATATTATATCCTATTACGGCGACTTCTATGCCCCCGCCGCCAGCATGATTGAAATTATCGCTAAATTGATACCCGACGAAATCGCTTTTTCCGAAAATGACCTCAGCCTGATGATATATCCGGCCCGCCATAATGTGGTGGATATGACGGTTCAGCAAAAACTCAATGGTCTGCTGATTGAAATCTACCTTTCGCAGCAACTTAAATACGATATCGTTAAGACAATCGATTCGTGGATGATTGTCAATATTTATGATGGGAAAATCGACACCGCCGCGTTCAGCCGTCGAAAACCGGCATCCACGGTTATAGAAACCAAGGCTTACCAATTCGAGAAATCCGCTCAAGTGTCGATTCGACTTCGCGGTACGGATTTTACCTACGTTCACAAATACAAAGATGATCCGCCGCGTATCCAGATTGCGGTCAAAGGCAACGCGTTCGCCGATACGGTATTGACTTATACTCCCCCCGAAACTTTA
>JAAYTW010000197.1 GCA_012517955.1 Candidatus Zixiibacteriota bacterium
AATGATTCCGCCGGCAACAAAACCCCCAAAGAATCAGCTGGATTCTTGGGCAGTCGCTTACTTTATTGTCCGCCGGCTATTGGAAGCACTGAACCAACCGTACAGTATGGTCATGCCTGGTGGGATTGGAACTCCGATCCCTCAAGCGACCAGGAATGGTTCTCCAGACTATCCGACTTGACATTCCTCGACCCGCCGCCTTCTCCTCACGATTATCGTTTCTTCCAGAAACTTGGCCCGTTTAAAATCAACCCCGGCGACTCGATCCGCGTTACCTTTGCCTTCGGTCTCGGAGAAGGACTTGAAGGACTGCGGACAAATATGGCTTGGGCCAAAACTCTATTTGACCGCGATTGGGTCGGACCGGCGGCGCCGCCAAGCCCAGCATACACACTTGTGCCCGGCGACCGTCAAGTCACCATTACCTGGGATGATGTGTCCGAAACCGCCCGTGACCCCTTAACCGGCGAAGAGGATTTCGAAGGATATCGCTTATGGCGGAAAACCTCTGTCGGTAATTGGGCTCTTCTAATGGATTGCGATAAAATAGACTCTATCGGTCAAAATACCGGTTTGGTCCACTCCTATGTCGATTATGACGTAGTGAATAACTTCCAGTACGTCTATGCGATTACGGCCTACGATAAGGGCGACCCGGTTAATGGAATCGAGATGCTCGAATCCGGCAAGGGAACCGGTAAGGAAGTTACTCCCGGCCAGTATACTTTAACCACCGATGCCGCGCAATCCGGCATTCACGTCGTTCCGAATCCGTTTGTGATTAGCTCCCCTTCAGGATGGGGACAGGTGCCGACGAAAGACGACCCCTCAACCGACAGAATCGTATTCGTGAACCTCCCCGAAAACGCTACCGTTCGAATTTACACTTTAACCGGCGACCTGCTTAAAACCTTAGAGGCCGCCAGAAGCAGTCAATTCGGATGGGAAAGAAGCGTGGGTTGGAACGTGATTACCGATAAGATGCAATCGGTTGTAGCCGGCCTTTACCTGTACGTTGTCTCGGCCCCCGGCCAGGATGATTTCATTGGCAAATTTGCCATTGTACGCTAAACGGACGCAAGTGATTGGAGGATTCTTGATATGCGAAAAATAATCATTATCTTCCTGGCGGTTGCTTTGGTGGCGATGACCGTTCCTTCATACGGCCAATTCACCAAAAGAGGCACTGTCGGGTTTAAATTCCTTGATATTGGCGTTGGCGGAAGAGCTCTGGCGTTAGGCGAGGCCTATACGGCGATTGCCAATGATGCCTCGGCTATCTTCTGGAATCCCGCCGGCCTGGGCAATATCAAAAGCGGCGATTTCTTCGCCGGTTACACCAAATGGCCCGCGGATATCTATCTGTATTCAATTGCCGGCGCCAAACGTACCGAGCTGCCGATGCTTGGCTCAAGTACCATTGGTATTGCCGGAACGATTCTGAATACCGGTTTAATGAATCGTACGACCGAGATTGACCAGGATGGCGAAGTAAGCGGAACTTTCCCTTATGAGGATTACTGGTTTGGTTTATCATATGCCAAATATCTAACCGACCGCTTTTGTTTCGGAGCCACCGGCAAGTTCATTCACGAAACGATTGACACATTCGACGTGAATAACTGGGCTGTCGATATCGGCGCCTATTACGAAACCGGGTACAAAACGATTAGAATCGGTTTGGCGATTTTGAACTTTGGCCCCGATAAGAAATATGATTTTACGGATGCCAAGGCCATACCTCTACCACTGACTTTCCGGGACGGCGCGGCCATGGATATATTACAGAATGATATATCCAAAGCCACATTAACCGCCGAACTGGCTCATCCGGCCGATAACAACGAACGCTACCAATTTGGATGCGAATACTGGCTTAAAGACGCGATAGCTTTAAGAGGCGGCTATAAGATTAATATGGACGAAGGCGGATTAACCGCCGGCGCCGGTTTCAAATTCCCGTTCTCTTCCTCAGCTAATTTCTCTTTGGATTATGCATACAACGATTGGGGAAGACTTAAAGCGGTTCACCGTGTTTCAACCAGTATCGGCTTTTAGCTGACTGTCATGGAATGGAGGCATTAAAGTGCAACTAAAAAGTCTCAAGAGTTTCAAAATTATTGGTCTTGTACTTTTCGCCCTTCTCCTGGCGGTGGGCTGCGCCAAAGATGGGGAAAAGCCTCAAGCCAATTTGCCGCCGGATACCCGTATATCCTCGTATCAGATTAGCTATTTTCCAACCAGCGAGGATAATTATTCCACCACCATTTATTGGTCTGGAAGCGACCCGGATGGGTATGTCCGCGGTTATAGATGGCGGATAATCGGCGATAATGGTGATAGCGTCTTCGACGGCTCAACCAATTTATCCACCTGGCAGGTGACCGCCGAGCAGTCTGTGACTATCCTGCTGTCTATTCCGTATATTCAAAAAAACTACTTTTTTGAAATAGCGGCTTTCGATGATAAGGATGCTGTTGACCCGGAACCAGCGACAGATATTATCGGTAAAGAGCGGGTTATGTTCAATTATCCGCCCAACACCGGCATCTCCTCTGGGCCGGAAAATGGCGGCATTACCTCTACCGGCGTTCATTTCGTGATTCAAGGATTCGATATCGATGGCACGACTGACTATGTCGAATATAAAATCGATACCGCATCAACCTGGACCGAAGTCGCCGCCGACCCTTCATCCGGCAATGCTACCTTTGATGTCCTAAACTTGCCGCTTGGCGCCAATACGCTGCTTTTCCGCGCGGTTGACAATTCCGGCGGTATTGACCCGACACCGGCTTCCGTTAGCTTTGTTGTAGTAGATACGCTTCGGCCGTATCTGATTGTTAATTCGGGCGCGCTCCCGGGCGCCTTCTATTTCCTGCCTCAGGGTGGTTCAACCACCGATTTGGCCACCACCTGGAACGGAGACGCTTCTTTCTACAACAGCACTACGATGTATCGTTACGCCGTTGATGATACCGCTACGTTTACCGCATGGGATACGCTTACCGGCGCGACTTTAACCGGTTTAACTGCAGGCGCTCATACATTTTATCTCCAGGCCAAAGACCTTGGCGGCAATATTACCGAGATCGAAACAGAAGTCGGTATTGGCCCGCTTGTCGGCGATAGAGGCATACTATTAGTCAATGGGGTTGATTGGGGTACCTATGCCGGTGAAATGGACGCTATGTATTCCGCTCATGCCGGATGGGGAACCAGAACCAACGTTGACTATTGGGACCTGTTTGGACTTCCAAGTTCATATCCTGCCGTTCTTGATTCTCTAGGATACAAAGGCGATGGCGCGATTAGCGGCGATACGCTTGGCCATTACAGCACAATGGTAATGTTGCTGAATAACTATAATGGCGACCTGGCCATTTTCGATGGTATGAGGCCATTAATAGTTTCATACCTAAAAGCCGGTGGAAATATCGTGATGGGAACCCGTTTCGGCGAATCCTTCATTGGCACTTCTGGTGATTTATACGATTACACCGGAATCGATTTCAATCGAGTTGGAGTCAATATCCATCCGGGCGGTTTAGTGGCCGCGGTTACCGGATTAGTAGACCAGCCAACAACCGCAAGCCATAGCTATACCGATCTGCCGGCGATTCCGACCAACCCTAATACTACTGTTCTCTTTACCTTGGCAAATGCGAATTTCGCGAATTCTGTCGGCGGCCTGATTGTCGAGCCGGCGGTTGGTGGCAAGTTCGCATTTATCGCTGGCCGCTGCTATCGTTTCAACAATGCGGCTATGGCGGCTAACTATGATTATATCCTGCAACATTACATGGGCGAATAGACAATGTCAGGAAAAACTGAAAGAAGGAGAATTGTAAATATGCGAAATAAAATTCCCAGGATATTGCTGTTCGTCGGGTTGCTTGTCGCTATCTGGCTGATTGCCGGTTGCAGCACCAAAGACCCGTGGGAGCCAAGCTCTACCACCCCGGTTCAATCCGATTTGCAGCTGTTCATTCAATCCGGTCCGGATACGACCATGACGGTACCCACCAGCTCGCGGGTGACATTTACCTGGACATCCCGCGGCGGCACGACGCAAATAGCCGGATACCGCTGGTATCTCGAACCGCTTGAATCCGGATATGGCGAACTGAGTCAGGCTAATTCAGCCACCTATTTTAACCTCGCCGGCAGCGAAAGCGGTACGCGCTATACATTCCACTTGAACGTTTCTGATGGGGAGAATACGGTCACGGTTACAAGGGCTTTCATAGTTACTTCGGCCATTGACTCGACTGCGCCAACCGTTCAACTCGACGAATCGATGTTTTGGCTGGCAGGCGCCTATCTGGCTACCGGCTCCAATGTCGCATTTAATTGGGCCGGCGATGATGGCTATGGTAATTATAGTCGCTTAAGCTATCAATACATCTTCACGCCGACTGCCGATACTTCGGAATGGCTGGAGGCGACCAATGTCCAGTTCACCGGTATCCCAGCCGCCAACCCCGCAATCTTCAAGGTCAGAGCGCGCGATTTAAGCGATAATGTTTCCGACTGGGATACGATTGCTTTCACAATCAGGGCCGCTAATATTCTATATATCGACGATTTCCAGTGGACCGATGACCTGGGTAATATCGACGTCGTGAAAGAATTGCAGCAAAAAACGTATTATCGCAATACCCTGCGTGGTTACGCTTTCGCCGAATGGGATAACGATGCCAACGGAACTCCAGAGCTTTCCGACCTCGCGGGATTCGACGTTGTTATCTGGGCGGCCGACGCCGACGGTGAACATGCGGACCCCAATTATAGGCTATGGTTCGATGTTGGCACTGATACTATTAGCGTGCTTTCCCAGTTTATTGATGCCGGTGGAAAGTTAATTATAACCGGTTCACAAATTATGAATTACCTCTACAACTCTAATCCGCCGGCAGCAAACAATTTCGAATGTAGATATCTCGGAATTTCTGACACTCTGGTTGTGGCCGATATAGACACGACAGTTAATCCACCCGAGACTACCTATGCGGAAACTTGGATATACGCCGGCGATTTCTCATGGGTAATTGGTACCGGTGAACCAGGCTATCCCGATTCCGCCAAGATTGACCCCGCCAAGGTCGGTTCACAGTTGGATTACAGCAATGGCGTGGTCTACTTCAAAGATGGTGCCACCCCGATTTTCACTGTCGGGCTTAATACCGACGGGGATGAACCGGATAATTACGGCCTGCCTTGCGGGTGGGTTTATGCGCCGGGAGGAACAGCCAAATCGGCTACCCTCGCCTTTAATACTTACATATTCGGCGAGGAATTTTTGCGTCAGACTTTACAGGCTATTCTAACAGAATTTGGACAATAATCAGGTACATCGTTTTTAATAGAGCCCGCCCGTTCATTGTCAACGGGCGGGTTTTTTGTCGAACCGCCGATGTTATAGTAAAGCGTAACCAACCATTCAATAATAAGTTGCAATAATATCATCGTAAAATCAACGCTTGTCGCGAATAATTCTCAATAATTTTAAAGGACATGTCGTCCTAATATGAGCATGACGGTTAATATCTATAAAACTTCCGTTGAATTGATGATAAACCGCCTAAAAATGCCGAATCATTTTAATAATAATGGAATATGAAAAATGACTGAACTTTTTAGTAGATTATACGAAAAAAAGATGTTATTAAACTAACCGGAAATGGGTAAAGACAGGGAAACGAATTTGAATACGCCTAATGAAGGCCGATACGGTATTTTCGGCCGATTCAATGCCGGCGCGAAAATATCCGCCTATGACTATCATGGGCCGAGGCAAGACCTTTATCAATTATTCTGTACATTAAAAACAGGCAAAGATGAATGTGCCGATTAAGCTGTCACGCTGGAGAAAGGGAAATATATAACTACTTATGGCGAAAACGACGATACACCAAAATCAACCATCTGTCGCCATTGATAAAATGAATCAGATGCGCCCGGCTTACCTCGAAATTAACCTCCGAGCGTTTGCCGAAAATTTCAAGATAATTAGGGGGATTATGGGCAAAACCGCCAATCTCATGACGGTTATTAAAGCCAACGCCTATGGCCACGGTTTGATACCAATTGCCCAAGCCGCCGAAAAATGCGGCGCCGATTTTCTGGGGGTGGCCCTAATCGAGGAAGGCGAACAACTCAAGAAAGCCGGTATCAAAACCCCGGTTGTCGTCCTCTACCCCGAATTGCCCGAAAGGGCCGCCCGCCTGGTTCGGGCCGACTTGATTGCCACCGCCTGCGACTGGGAATATCTCGAATCCTTAAGTCATGCAGGGTTGACATCGGGGAAAACCGTAAAAGCGTTTCTTAAATTAGAATCCGGCATGGGAAGATATGGCCTTCCATCGGCGGAATTGATTCAGCTTGCCCGAGCGGCCGCTAAATTACCGGCGATTAAAATTATCGGCGTTTCCACCAACCTGGCCGATTCATCCAACCATGACTCCGAATTGACCCAAAAGCAATTTGCCGAATTTTCCTCGCTTGCTCTCGGCGATTTTAATTTCGAATATAGCGGAATCGAAAACTCCGGCGGCCTGCTCTACAATCATCATGAGAAATACAATCTGGTTCGCGTCGGAATTGTTCTATATGGCGTTTCGCCTAACGGCAAATTACCCGATGGCATAGAACCGGTGATGAGCCTTAAAAGTCGAATCGTCCAGCTGAAAAAATGGCCGGCTGGACGGCCGATTGGCTACGGGGGACATTATACCCCGAAACGCGATTCTCTTATCGCTACTATTCCGCTTGGTTACGCCGATGGCTACCCATGGGCGTTATCGAATAAGGGAATCGCTTTGGTTGGCGGCAAACGCGTTCCGGTGGTCGGGCGGGTATGTATGGATGCCCTGATGCTGGATGTCAACGACGTTCCTCAGGTTAAAACCGGCGATGAGGTCGTATTAATGGGACAACAGGGCTCACAAAAAATCGGCGCCGAGGAAATCGCCGCGGCCGCCGGATCGTTCCCCTATGAACTCATTTCCTGTTTCGCCGACCGCTTACCGCGAATTTACGTGGAATAGCTGATGTGTTCCGGGTCAATCTAAATGTCGCCGATATCCGTCTTCGACCGCGTTTCAAATCGGAGCGAGTGACCCAGGCTCTTTTTAACGAACCGCTGGAAATCCTGCAGCGTCTCGAAAACTATTCACATGTCAGGCTTTGGGATGGGTATCAGGGATATATCAACAACAACTTTTATGATAGCCG
>JAAYTW010000198.1 GCA_012517955.1 Candidatus Zixiibacteriota bacterium
AACATGACCATTGGAATCATGATGGCCGCCATTATTTTAATCACCGTAGTTGTGACTTATCATTGCTTCGTAGACCAATCGATTAACGAGCCGATTGTTTTGCCACCAGGGCCAATCGATACTATTAGAATCAACGAATTCCAGTCCATAAGTTATGTCGACCCACAACCAACAAAATCATCGATTGATGAAAAACCTGTACCCACAAACGGTATTCCTACACCAGTTCCCGATGATTTGGCCGACGATAACAGCACGATTCCCACCGATGATGAATTATGGAAAATCGTAAACAGCAGAATCATTACAAAAATCGAAGACTTGGATACGAACGCCATCGTAATCTCAAACCCGGACAATATCCTGCCGCCTCCCGATACTTTCATCCCCGTGGATGAGATTCCGCGGACTATTGAATCGGTAGCTCCAATATTCCCTGAGATGGCCAGAATCGCGGGTGTGCAGGGCGAAGTTTGGGTGAGAGCGTTCATCGATAAAAACGGTAATGTTCGCGATGTGATTATATTCAAACCCAGCGGTACCAACGTCGGTTTCGAGGAGTCCGCAATCGCGGCGGCCAAGCTAACCACTTGGACACCTGCCATCTCCAACGGCCAGCCGGTCGGAGTCTGGATTAGCTATAAGATTGAATTTAGATTAAGGTAATACCACATGCTTCCTTCACCGCGTGGGGACAAGGTATGCCTTGTCCCTACGAAATAATATCAACCTTTGTTAAAAGTTGTGCCGAATCTTGCCCGGATAGGGTTAGCTATAAAATTGAATTTAGATTTAAATAATCTACTGATGTCGGGTCGCCCGACAGACAGCCTCTTTTTTGGTGTTGCGTCAGGTCTTGCCCGAAAGGTGTAACCTGACGCCCATAAACCTACAGTCAGGTCACGCCTCCGCCTTAGCGAAGCCTAAGACCTGACTGAACAATAATGACAAATCTAAGGTAATTGACTGAATTTCCGAATCGCCCACTCCGCCGAAAACAACACTATCGCCAGCATCAATACATAAATCGCGTTGAGCGGCCGATGTTCGCTGAACACTTCCGCTTTTCTCAGCTTGAGTTTTAGATTCTGCGGAAACTGATTGAAATCTTCCACCATATAGCTTCTACCGCCGGTAATTTCGGATATTTGCCGCATCAGCGCGTAATTCGCCGATGGGTTCTCCATCTCGAGACTGGCCGTCTCCACGACAAATGTCCCTTGCTTTATCCCAAGCGTATCTTTTCCCGATACGGCCGCCGCTCTGAACGCATAGCTCCCCGCCGATGGCGTTCCATATTCGCCGATATATCGTCCCGGTTGTTCAGGCGCTAATTGCAGTTCGCGCTTCATCCCCGCTGAATCGGTAATCATCAACGCAACTCTCGCGCCGCTAACCAAATTGTAGTTGTCATCGAAAACGGTCGCCGTGAACGTAACGGGTTCTCCCAACTTGTAAACGGCCTTATCGGTCGAAACATTGAACTTCTCCAGATCGTCCCGTGTCACTAACCAGCGAACCAAATTTCCCCAGAATTGCCTAATCCGTTTTATCTCGAGCGGGTCCGATGTCTGCTTAAACTGACGGTTCCACCAGGGATATCCCAGCATCGCCATCGTTTTCCCCTGTCCATAATTTCCGGCCACGACCGCCGGCCAACGCTCGCCCTTTAAGCCCGAAACATCCATCACCGTCCAGCTCGATGGTTTTAACATTACCGGCGCCAATAAATAACGCAACGGCGGTTGCCTGTCCCAATCCATCCCTTCAATATCGAGAATCGCCTTGGCGCGTGGGACCGCCAGGGGTTGCGGCCAGTATTCTCCCGGAATCTGATTGAACCGGTTGTCGATATCTATGGGCAAGATTTCTTTCCACGAATTGACCTGCGTCGCCCGACTGTCGGCTCCCGCAATATATAAAAATCCCGTCCTCGCTTTTATTGCCGCATTCATCTCGTTGATATGCGAACCAAGCGCGCCTGCTCCGGTATTTATAACAATCACCAAATCCCGATTAACCCAGCCGTCCGGTGGCATGGGTAAAAATGCGGCGTCGAAATTCCCCTGGCGGTCTCCCAGGGCCGTCTCCACCTCTATATGCGGATCGGATTCCAGGGCCCGTTTCAAAAATGAAAATTCCCAATCAAGATGAGACGACATCAGCAGAATTCGGATTTTATCCTTAAGGAACTTTATCCGAAAATGCCGTGAATTATTGTCCTTATAGCTTTCATCCGGAAAGGCAGTGATTGACGCCTCCAGCAGTTTTACGCCCTCTTCCGGCATATTCAACATAAATTCCTCGGATGCCAGCGCGCCGTCCGCCGGCAAACTCACTCTCTTTGACGCCAGCGTTTTTTTACCGTCGCGGATTTCCAATTGAGCGAACTGCCCTGCAAATCCGGTCGCCCCGAATTCCACTTGGACCGACGTCTCGGTATTGATATAGCCAATCGGCTGATAATTGATTTTAGAAATAAAGATATCTTTACGCGAAATCGTGCTGCCCACAACCAGTGAATAAACCGGAATATCCAGTGTTTCCGATATTTTAATAGGATCTTCGCCGATATTGTTGGCGCCATCGGTCAAAATCAGAAGCGCGCCGATATCGTCGTTGGCTTCGATTAAAGATATACCCAATCCCAGCGATAAATTCGTAGCCTGACCGTCATACGCGGATGAATCCGGCATCCTTTTCAAATCGACCAGCGTATCGGAAAACCCGAAATACCGCGTTTGTATGTTCGATGGCATCGCTTTCGCGAACGCCGATTCCGCCCTTGACCACCTTGAAACTCCGGATTCGACTATATTCATGCTCGATGATAAATCGACCAGCACTCCCAGTTTATCGCCGGTGGTTTTATGTCCGAATACCGTAAAAAGCGGCTCTAATAGGAGAAAGCCTATCACGGCGATTCCCAGCGTCCGCAAACCTATCAGAAGATACCTTTTCGCGCAAGAAATCCCGCCGACATTGCGATAACTCCACCAGGAAACAAGCAACGCCAGCGCCGTCAAAAGTATCATTAAAACGATATTCTGGCTCTGGAAATTTAGCGTGAAATGATTGTTCATTTTAGGTTAGTTGAAGATAATCAAATTTGATTAAATCAGGCCGATTCATACCTTTTCTACAATTATCCTATGGGAGATGTTTCGGGGATTTTTGCCGCTTAAGAACGCCACGTTCCTAATGAAAATTTCGATAAAAATACTATTTCGGATACTTAGCAATCGCCTACTTACTTTTCTCTTGTTACCGCGAAATCGGCCAATTCAATCAGATAATCACGATAATCGATTCCAGGAATGCCGGCGACCGCCTCTTTGGCCATTTCGCTATAGGCGCGCGCTTTCATATCGGCGTATTCGATACCACCCGATTCTTTCACGAAATTTACGACCGACTCGAACGCTTCCGGCGCGAACGGTTCCTTATAGAATTTAACTATTTCGCTTTTATGCCCCCGCCCGCCGTTCTGAAACGCGTATATCAATGGCAACGTTACCCAGCCCTCGCGGATATCCGAACCAAGCTGTTTACCGGTTTTTGTCGGCTCGCCGATTAAATCCAGCAAATCATCTGTGATTTGAAACGCCATCCCCAGATATTCCCCGAATTTCCGCATCGCCTCCATAGTCTTCGAATCTCCATCACGGCAAATCATCCCCGCCTCAGCGGCGCATCCCAGAAGCGACGCCGTTTTATCGGAAATGACCCGCAAATAATCCGATTCCTGCAAGTCGAAATTGCCGGTGAAATAAACCTGATTGAGCTCGCCGGTGGCCACTCGTTCGGTGGCCGCCGAAAAGATATCGAGCAGTTTTTGGGAATTGGATTTCACCAAAAGACCAAAAGACTTGGCGAACAAATAGTCCCCCATCAGCACGGACACCAGGTTATTCCAGCGATGGTTAACCGATTCGATTCCCCGCCGCATTTCCGACTGGTCGACAACGTCATCGTGAAGCAGTGTGGCCACATGAATAAGCTCAATCGCCACTGCCGCGTAAACGGCATTGCTCGATTCATGACGTCCCGCCGAAAGGAATATTAGTCCAGGCCGCAAACCTTTACCAGCCCGCGAAAAAAGATGAGAGGTTATATCGTAAATGAATGGCGAATCTGTGACGAGAGATTGCTTTAAAAGCGCCTCGTACTTCGAGATTTTATCGGAAACCGGTGAGAAAATCGAATCAATGCTTTTACCCATATCAACTCGCAATGAAAATATCAATCCACCCGTCAAAAGTCAACCTTAAAACCCTATCCAACCAAAACGGCACCGCCGTTAACATTCAGGATTTCGCCGGTTATGAAACTGGCGTAAGGCGATGACATAAATAATATCGGCCAGGCGATTTCTTCGGCCGTGGCGGCCCTCCCCAACGGTATAAGCGACAGATATTTGGGGCCGTCAGCCGAAACTAATGCTTCATGACTCATATCGGTATCGACCCAACCCGGCGCAACGCAATTCACCATAATCCCGGATGGCGCTAGTTCCGAAGCCAGCGATTTAGTAAGTGATATCAACGCCCCTTTTGTCGCCGCGTAATGTGAATGATAAGCCTCGCCCCTCTGACCGGCCGTTGATGATATAAAAACTATATTTCCCGATTTCTGTTTCTTCATGTGCGGAACAGCCGCCCCCGCGCAATAAAAACATCCTTTTAAATTAGCGTCAATCATCTCATCCAATATAGTATCGGTCATATCCTCAATTGCCGCTTCGTTCCAAATACCCGCGTTGCAGACCAAGATATCAACCCGCCCAAATTCCGAAACGGCATATTCGACCATCTGCCGACATTCTGACTGCTTGCCGACATCTGCCCGAAATATCCGCCCCTGTCCGCCATTTTTGGTAATCTGACCGACTATCTCGGCGGCCTTATCGGCGTTATTTTTATAATTTACTATTACGTTGGCTCCAAATCGTCCGAATAATACGGCCGCGGCCGCGCCTATACCTCTTGATGCCCCCGTGATGATTACGGTCTTTCCCTTAAAATTAAACATTCTTTTTCCCCATCACTAAATTATACAATTCTCAATTCAGCTAACCAACAATAACATGAGGCGGTTCCAAGTTATCCCGGAGTACTGCTGATTGAGTGAATTAATACGCTATCTTTCTCGCGTTTACAGGTTGTTTATTACATTGGATGCAAATTGCGATGTTGTAACTCGGGTCGCCCCTTCCATAAGGCGTTCAAGGTCAGCCGTGACGGTTTTAGACGCGATTGTTTTCTCAATTCCTTTTTCTATCAGCCGCGCCGCTTCCGGCCAGCCAATATATTCCAGCATCAAAGACGCAGATAAAATCAGGGAACTGGGGTTAGCGATATCCTTGTCTGCAAATGACGGCGCCGTTCCATGAGCGGCTTCGAACACTCCAATAAAATCGCCGATATTGGCCCCGGGCGCCATCCCAAGACCGCCAACCTGCGCCGCGCAGGCGTCCGAAAGATAATCGCCATTGAGATTCGTGGTTGCCACTACATCATAATTGTCAGGCTGGATAATCACCTGATGAAACATCGCGTCGGCAATTTGGTCCTTGATTATGATTTTTCCCGGCGGCGCCTTTCCGCCATATTGCTCTTTTACCTCCATATCGGTAACCGTATATTCGCCGAATTCCTTTTTTGCCACTTCATATCCCCAATCACGAAACGCCCCCTCGGTATATTTCATGATATTGCCTTTATGCATCAAAGTTACTGAACGCCTGTTATTGGCGATTGCGTATTGAATCGCCTTTCGCACCAGACGTTTCGACCCGGTTGCCGAAATCGGTTTTATGCCAATTCCCGAGTCGGGCCGAATTTTAACCTTCATCTTCTTAACGAGAAATTCCATCACTTTTTTAACTTCGGCGCTTCCCTTAGGCCATTCGATACCGGCATAGACATCCTCGGTATTCTCCCGAAAAATCACCACGTCAAGAAGCTCAGGGTGTTTCATCGGCGATGGCACTCCCTTGAAATAACGCACCGGCCTGATACAAGCAAACAGATTGAATTTTCGCCTTAAAGTCACATTTATGGAACGAAAGCCGTCGCCTACTGGAGTCGTCAATGGTCCTTTGAGCGCGACCGTAAATTCCTTGATGGCTTTTAGCGTATCGTCGGGAAGCGGCTCGCCATATATTTCTCTGGCTTTCTCGCCGGCATAAATATCGAACCAGACTATCCGTTTATTGCCGCCATATTGCTTTTCGACCGCCGCGTCAACCACCCGCCGGGTCGCTCGCATGATATCGCGACCTATACCATCCCCTTCGATAACCGGGATAATCGGGTTATCCGGCACTACCAGCTTTTTGTCGATTATTTTTATCGGTGACCCATCTGAAGGGACTTTCACCGCTTTATATTTTGCCATTTTCCCCACTTTATCATGTTGT
>JAAYTW010000199.1 GCA_012517955.1 Candidatus Zixiibacteriota bacterium
AATCGGGGCGATTTGTTCGGGGGTAAGATAGCAGCCCGGCGTGAAATCGCCGGTTGGGTCTTTGCGCCCTTTTTGCAGAAGTTCGTTTACGCCATCGAAACCGATTCGATCGAGCTTATCGATACAGCGCATGACATCGATGCGGTGGCTGGTTTTTAAATCATCTGACGTTACACGCAGTTTATGAGATTCAGCGTAATCGGTCAGTTGAGAATCGGCCAAATTTACCAAGGCTCTATCTATAACGCCGTTCAATATTTTTCGATTGGAAACTTTGATAACATACTCGCCCAACTTGAATCCTAAAGCCTGAATCGAATCGGCCAACACCATACAGATTTCGGCATCAGCGGCCATCGATTCCACGCCGGCGATATCGATATCGAACTGGTAGAATTCGCGGTAACGTCCGGGTCCGGGTTTCTCCTGCCGCCAGACCGGGCCGACCTGATAGCGCCGGAACGGTTGCGGCAGTTCTTTGTACATGGCCACGATCCGCGACAGCGGAGCGGTTAAATCGTAGCGCAACGCCAGCCATTGGTCTTCGACTTTAAAGCCGAAAATACCGGCATCCGGCTGGTCGCTTTCGGGCAGGAATTTGCCCAGGACATCGACATATTCGACCGCCGGGGTTTCCAGCGGCAAAAAGCCATAGCTTTCGTAGACCTGGCGGATAGTGTCAATCATCCGCCGGCGAAGCTGGCAATCATCCGAAAAAATATCCCGAAAACCACGCGGCAATCGGGCTTCAACATTTTTACCCATAGTGGTCTATTTATAACCGAAAGCGGACGCAGATTCAAGGAGATTTTATGGCCGCCATGCTATCGCGTAGGGACAAGGCATGCCGTGTCCCTACTAAGAAGGAGCTGTAAACTTCCGCCTTGCGAAAATGTGGCCTCACGAATATATTGTTTGGGTGAATATCGATTAGCCTTTAACCGGGAGGATAATATCAGTGCGTTAAGCAAAACCGGCGAACGATTGGTGCCGGAAGATATTAATTCACGCGACGACCAATTGCAATTTCTGCGTCATCTGGCGGCCTACGAATTTGTAAAAGGGCAGATAGAACCCGACAGCACAATCTTGGAGGTCGGTTGCGGCGCGGGCTATGGGTCTCACTATTTATCGAAATCGTGCAAGGAAATCATCGGAATCGATGTCGATAAACCGGCAATAGAACATGCTCAAAAAAAATATTCGGCCAGCAATTGTTCTTTTAAAGTGTACGATGGAGCGAAAATTCCATTCGCCAATGACTACTTCGATTTTATCGTATCATTTCAGGTTATCGAGCATGTCGATAATGATGCCGCTTTCGTGAATGAGCTTAAGCGGATATTGAAACCGGGAGGCACGGCCTTTATCACGACGCCTAATAAAACTTACCGGCTTAAACCCGGTCAAAAACCCTGGAATCGCTATCATAAACGGGAATACTATCCCAAAGAACTCGAAAATGTTTTGCGAAAAATATTTTCTGATGTCAAAGTCTGGGGCGTTTTTGGCAACGATGAGATAACCAAAATCGAATTCAACCGGGTAAAGACCGGCTTTTTGCTATCGATAGTAGCCCGGCTTCAGATAAGACGATTTATCCCCGAGAAGCTGGATTTTATAATCGCCCGGATGATTCGGACTATCAAAGGCAAAAAAATCCCGGAAACCGGCGACAGGCAATTTCTCGATAAATATTCGCTGGCCGATTTTACGGTAAAAGGTGAAAATGTGGAAGGCAGTCTTGACTTGATGGGTATCTGTAAAAAATACTAAGGTATTGACCGGTGAAATTCCAGCGGCATCATACCGGAAATTTCCCGCAACGACATTGGTTCGCCGAAATGCTGGTCAAATAAAAAGAATCAACGCCTATTTCATCTTGATT
Source organism: Candidatus Zixiibacteriota bacterium (assembly GCA_012517955.1). Taxonomy (GTDB): domain Bacteria; phylum Zixibacteria; class MSB-5A5; order UBA10806; family 4484-95; genus JAAYTW01. Next base: position 1,889 of record JAAYTW010000199.1, read on the forward strand.
TAATAAAAGGAATCAGTCAAACAAAAGGCGCTCAACGTTTCGTTTCCCCTCTCGTTTAAACAGGCTATAGACTTCCGCTCCAAAATCTTGCATACGCCTAACAAATTCCTGTTTTGAATATTCCCGACTTATGCGGCGCAATTCTTCCGGATTGAAGCTTAACCGGTTAAATATTTTGACCGCTTCTTTTAACGCCGAAACAGAGCAATCGGCGGAGTGTATTCCCATATCGTTGATAATAAAATTGACGCTTTTTGAGTTCAACCGTTCACCATCGACGGAATCTATCAATTCGTTATTGAGCGATATCGACGGTTTTCCGCAAGCGGCTGCTTCCATAGAGGCCATACTGAAACTGTTATTTGATGTTACAATCAGGGCTTTACAATCGCGATACAGGCGCCGCAGTTTATCATCGTTGACATATCCGGTAAAACTCACGTTAGATGACGATGAATTTATTAAGCGGTAAAAATCAACCCCTTCGCCAGCAACCACCAATTTCTCCTTTATTTCCCGGAACGCCTCGATGGTGATATCAAGCCGTCGATTTCGATTGATTGGTCCAACAATCATAAAATAATCGCCTTTTGAATCGGAACCGGGAGTAAAATAATCCGTATCTACCGGCGGATATATGACTTTAGATGGACGATTATAAAGGCGTTTAATCGCTCGCGCGGTGGCTTCGCAATCCGCAATAAATACGTCGACTCGTTTGGCTGATTCCAAATCCCATTGGCGAAGTCGGCCAGATAGCCTCTGGATGAATCTAAAACGTAAACCGCCCACTTCGTTCCGAGGGAAATGCCAATCCAAAGACTGCCAGGCCAGGGGGAGTGGTTGATGTAAATAACAGACATGCAACACTGAATCGGGTACGGAAATGCCTTTGGCAAATCCCCTGGAATTTGAAATAAGCAAATCGAAATCACTAAGACACAATTTCTTAATCGCCTGGATATAAATAGGCGTCAAATGATAAGAGAATTTGATTTTACCTGGGAATTTGTGCAAGAAAGACGTTTCAATAAGATGCTTCTCCAGCTCAGGCGATAAATAGCGATTGTCATATAACAGAGTAACGATTTTGGAACCTGGAAACAATTCCGCCAAAGAAAGCAAAGCGCGCGTATCTTGATTAATTTCCCTTATCCGGTCATGCGCTAAAATCACTCTCATTTTTTAAGCGCTCCCATTAAAATCCCCAAATCGCCCTTATCAAGGGCCCGCGTTACTATCAGGATTACAATATATATAGCGGCGGCCGCGGCGGCGGAAATAATATTCAGCAAGGAGCCGCCATAATGAATAAATAACAAGCACGCAAGCGACGCGGGTAATATGCGGCAAATTAAGAGCGATATCTTTTTAAAATTCATTACGTCGATATTGACGGCGAATCCATAAACGAAACCTGATATTTCTCCTGCAAGCATAGCTAAGGCGGCCCCATTGCAACCAATCTCGGGAATCAACGCCAAGGCGGCCAAAAGATTTACCGCCAGGGTGATAAGTATCATTTTTACAAGCTTGCGATTGGCCTGTCGCGCTATCATCAACGCCTGTTGAAGCGCATTCTGATACAGAAAAATGCCGGCAAGTGACAGTATCAGCAAGGGCTCGGCCGATTCAATATATTTTTCCGAAAAGAATGCGGAAATCAATGGCTTGGACCATTCGATGATTCCTGAAGTTATCCCGACGCCGAGTATCAATAAATATCTGAACGACGCGCGGTAGAGGTTTTTGAGGGCGCGAATGTCGGAGCGATGGAATATTGAAAAACGCGGGACCAAAATGTTGGCAAAGGTTGAGGTCAAGAGAGCTATTCCGTTTATCAAGGCGAAAGCCGCGTTATATATACCGGCTACGTTATCGCCCGAAAAAAAAGAAACCAGGGTATAATTCACTCGATTGTAAAATATCAGTAAGATAGCGGCCAATCCCAGCGGAAAAGCGGCCTTATATAAAGAAAATAACCGCCTGGAAAGGTTCAGCGTGGTTTTTAAACCAAAGATACGACCAACTACGCGTTTTACCGTCAGCAATGCAAATAACGAGCCGCAGACATGAGCCCAGCCGATTCCCGTCAATCCCCATCCCAAATGAAGCGCGGCGATAGCAATACAGGTAGTTATAAGTTGGGCGCCGCTTGATATTAATCCATATAAGTCAAACCTTTCGGCGCCGTACAAGTAAGAGGAATATCCTCCCATTACATTTCCCAGAAGCACCGACGCGGCCAGAAGCGCGATAAAATTGGATGCGGCCGCTCCTTTACCGGAAACCTGACCGACAACAACCAGGGTGATTCCCGCTATCGCGCCAAGTATCAGACGAAGGCTTACGCAATCGTCCAAAAAACTGGATATATCATCAATGCGGTTTAAAGATGGGAATATTCGGCTCTGATGAAGAAACAGACCTGATTCCGCCAGGGATGCAAAGATAGCCGATAAAGCAAGGGCGAAACCATATTGCCCAAATCCTTCCACGCCGAGAACGCGGGCCGCGTAAAGGGCAAAAAAAAAGCCAGTATCTTATTAAAGACCTGGACTGAAATCATCCATAGGGAACTTCTCGCCAAACCCGGCCTAATTATAGTCATCACCCGGCCAACTCTTTTTCGATTATGCCTATCAGGACGTGCCCGATTGCGATATGCGATTCCTGAATATGCTGAACGTCCTCCGACGGCACCACTAATGGAATATCCACCAGGCTTTTCAGTTTACCGCCGCCTTTGCCAAGCAACCCGATTACGAAGATTTCCTTGGCCTTAGCCGATTCTACCGCTTTAATAATGTTAGGCGAATTTCCAGACGTGGATATGACCACCAAAACATCTGATTGTTGCCCTAAGGCATCGATTTGCCGCGCGAAAATATAATCAAATCCATAATCGTTTCCGCAGGCGGTTAAAATCGATGTATCGGTGGTTAGCGCTATTGACGGATATGCGCCGCGGTCATGTTCGCCGGATAGGCGGACTACCAACTCCGTCGCCAGATGCTGGCTATCGGCCGCCGAACCACCATTGCCGCAAAACATAATTTTCCCCTTATGGCGAATCGATTTGATACAGACGCCGGCGGCATCGGCGATTGCGTTTATTAATTGATAGGCTACCGCTTTCTGCGTTTCGGCAGAGCCGATTAGATGATTTTTAATATAATCCCGATAATCTGTCATAATTATTTAGTATGAATTGCCTCGGCGAATTCTTTAACCATCCGCGGCGAATCCTCGAGAGCGTTGCCTATTACCACAAACGATGCCCCCGCCCGCGCCACCTGGGATGCGTGTTCCGCTTGCCTGATGCCGCCTCCGACTATCACCGGAATTTCGACATAGGAGCTCACTTTTTTAACCATTTCGACAGGAACTGGTTTTTCGGCGCCCGAACCGGCCTCTAAATAGACCAGTTTCATCCCCAGATATTGCCCGGCCAACGCATGGGCGCAGGCTATATCTGATTTATGATTGGGTATGGGGAAAGTGTTTGAAAGGTAAGCCACCGATGTTATTACGCCGGATTCGATAAGCATATAAGCGGTTGGGATAACTTCAATACCGAGCTTCTTTATTGCCGGAGCGGCTTTCACGTGTTCGCCTATCAAAAGGTTGGGATTGCGACCCGAAATCATCGATAAAAACAGAAGGGCATCCGCCCTGCTAGAAATCATAGTCGATGAACCAGGGAAGATGATAACCGGTTTTTTGACCGCTTTTTTTACCGCGAGAAGCGATTTCTCGAAATCGTTGGCAACCATAATCGAAGAGCCGAACAGAAAGGCATCCGCCCCGGACTTATCGCATAAAGCGGCAAAACGCGCCAAATCTTTAACAGGACTGCGATCGGGATCAAGCAACACCAAAAAACCACATCCATGCGATTGTCTTATTTTAAGCAATTGCTCGTAAGTTCTACTTTGCATATTTAGCTTTAAGCCCTTCGATAGCCTGATTGACTTTATCGGCCGGCATCGAACCGCGTATCGTCGGTTTGCCGCCTCCTTTGGCGCCGGCCAATTGCACCAAATCATCCTTTAATTTATTGGCGGTATTCAAATCCGGCGAATTTATAGCGAATTGGCCGGTTATCCTGTTGATAGCCAGGATAACGCTATCGGCAAACGCCGATTTAAGCCCATCGAAAAAAGGCATGAATTCATTCGGTCCGGCTATTTCCAATAGGAAAGCTTTCAGAATCAGTGAATCTACTGACGCCTCAAAAACAGGCGCAACCTGATTGGCCTGCGCTTGAATCGCCTTCATTTCCGATTTCGCTTTTTCTTTTTCGAATTTTGCGACGCTATTCAAAACCGATTCCAATTTGCCCGCTAAACCATCCTTTGCCAGAAGACGCATTGTCAGGCTATTGTGCGGGGTTTTTAAAACAGCCAGCGACTCGCTATCGAGTTTATCCG
>JAAYTW010000200.1 GCA_012517955.1 Candidatus Zixiibacteriota bacterium
CTTCGCGGCTGTCATTGCGGGAGGCACCGGTTTAAGCCAGGGAACGGATAACACGACTCCGTTGAGCAATCGCGGCTGGGAATATACAACATCGTTTGCCGTCTCAAGAGACCGCGACGTCCAGGATGTATCCATAAAACTGGGCATTACAGTGGTTAATGCAATTGATGATCAGGCCAGCGTTCCCTCCGTATTCAGCTTGCGGCAAAATTATCCTAACCCGTTCAATGCGAATACGAAGATATCCTTTGATCTGGTTGACAAAGCGCCCGTTTCCTTGGAGGTTTTCAATATTGCCGGGCAGAAAATCAAAACGCTCATTGATGGTTCGTTGAATCCTGGTCATCACACGATATTGTGGGATGGCACAATGGATGACGGCCAGAAAACCGCCTCCGGAGTTTATTTCTATAAACTTAAAGCGAATAATCAATCTCGTACCATGAAAATGGTATTATTGAAATAATCGACAGGCTGTTTTTCAAAAAGGCTCCGCTGGCTGGCGGGGCCTTTTTTTTAGTGAAATTTAATTTGACTAAATAAAATTTTTTGAAAGATTAAAAATTCAGGGAAAATAGTTGACTCATTATGTTATTAGACTTATTTTTATGAATAACTTAAAATGGTAAAGGGTGTGGTTGCCCAAGTAAAAAAAGAAAAATTATCCTAATTAGGGCGCAATCGAAACGACCGCCATTTAGAGTGTGGAGATAACAATAAGAAAAACGCGAAACATTTATAGACAAATTCCGATAATTTTATTATGATTTATGTTAATTTTAAGACTTATGGAAATGTCCGAAAAAAGATAAGAAAAACACTTTAAAAAAGGATGGAGACTCAATGACAAAAAAGCTTATGTTTTGCGCGGTGATGTTATTGACGTTCGCGGTTCTCGCGAGCGCTCAAAACATGGCGCCGATTAAGCATCGGGCAATCTCGGGATATCAAAATACCGAGGTGGTATTGCCTTATGATACGCAAGAAGATCAAATCGCTTACGATGACGGTCCGGGACGGTATTTCCCATCGTATACAACTGTCGGAACTAAATTCGCCACGAGATTTACGCCGCTCCAAGCCTGCACTTTGAGTTATATCAAAGTGTGCTCATATAACGGTGCTGGAAGCGCTCTTATTCACGTATGGAGCGATAGCGGTGGAATACCCGGCCACGATTTGAGAACCCCCCAGACTGTAACGCTGAACGGAACTCTGGCCTGGCAGCAAATTAATATCAGCCCAAGGTTGGATATGGGTTCAACTGATTTCCATATCGGCATTGAATATACTCGGGTGCCGCCGCCGTATGTAACCGCCGATAGTACCACCACGACCACAAATCGTTCTAAATTTAAAAGGCCGACTGATGCCACCTGGCAAGCATTGACAATCGATTTGAACATACGGGCCTATGTCCGCTATTATGGCGCCGATATGGTTCCGCCCGTGATAGAATCACCTTGGCGGATAATGGGTTTCACGCTTGAAGGAGACCACCCAATAACCGCTACCATTACGGATGCATCCGGCATTCAGGGTGGTTATGTGCATTATTCTCTCGATGGCGCCACTTATGATTCAGTCGCCATGACCCGTTTATCAGGCAACAATTGGCAGGGTTTGATTCCCAATCAACCTGAAGGCGTTATTGTTCGTTATTATATAAGCGCCACTGATAGCTCGCTAAATCATAATCGTGCGGTATACCCCTCAGGTGGCTCAGCCTCTCCCTATACAATGACTATTGTTAGAGGGCGCGAGATTGCCTACGACGACGGGACCGCCGATAATTATTGGATTGTCGACACTGCCTATAACGACAATGCCTTCGCTATCCGTATGACGCCGACTTTCTATCCGGCAAAGGTGACTATGGTCAGGGCTATGTTAAATGGCGAAAACCCCATGAATTTTACGATTAACGGAGTTTCCGCCGGCGCTCCCGGCGATGTGCTTCCGGGAGGAGAAGCAGTAGAGACATCCGCCGAACCCCATGGCTGGGCGATTGCCACCTATCCCAACGGTCCTGTGATTAACAGCGGCAGTTTCTTTGCGGTGGTACATTGGTTACCGGATTCCCCGGATGATCCGGCCGTGGCTGAGGATACCATGTCTGTCGCTATGCGGTCGTATTGGCATAGCACGACCTCCGGGTGGAATACGGTGACGGACGGAGATTGGATTATCAGAACCGTTATCACTACAACATCAGGCATATATGAGGTTGGACCAGATGGCGTTTTGCCAGCGAAATTCGAATTGCTCGGCAACTACCCTAATCCTTTTAATCCCTCAACCGAAATCCAGGTTTACGCCCCCTACGCCGGTAATATCAAAGTTGAAGTATTCAATGTGGCCGGTCAATTGATAAAGACAGTTTATGAAGGCTCCGTTGACGCTGGTTTATGCAAAGTTAACTGGAATGGCAGCGATTCACGCGGAAATCAAGTCGGTTCCGGAGTCTACTTCTATAAGCTGACCGCAGGCGGCCATTCGGACGTCAGTCGCATGTTATTGCTCAAATAGTATTTCAATTTGTTATCAATTTCAAAGCCTCTCGAGGATATCGAGGGGCTTTTTTTTATTGATTGTTAATACTACGCAAATTTATGCGCACAAGATTCGCTAATTTTATTTTCACAACGCCGCCAATTGTTGGTGAATATCCATAACTATTTGGAATATAATTAGATATATCATAGAAATAACAAAGATAAATCTATAGCAATTATGGCCTATGCTTTGCGTTAGAGCCAGACAAGAGGAATAACATGAATAAATTCTGGCAAATAACCTTAGCGACGTTGTTAGGATTCAGTATTATTCAATCGGCCGAAATTCCCGCATTTTTGAATCAATCCAATTCTGAAATCGCGGTTTTGCTTAAAATAAAGCCGTTGACTGGGCATAGCTTTGATGCTTCTGTAGCCGCCAAAACGGTGTCTCCAAGCATAAAACATCATTATATTATAACCGGACTTAAAAACGATGCTTATAATTCACAGTGCGATATAATTTCCCAAATTATCGATAACGGTATTACGGATTATAAAAGCTATTGGATATCAAATTTCATCTATATAAAGGCGCCGGCCGACATAATTAGGGATCTAGCCGCCCGTCCCGAGGTTGAATCGGTTATCGAAAATACCCCCTTGATGCTTGTGGCTCCGGTGGATTCGAGTTTGGCCACGGACAGCCAATTGGGGGCTGAACCTGGTCTTGATGTAATCGGGGCACATCAAGCCTGGGCTATGGGATTAACCGGCGAGGGGACGTTAGTATGCAATTTCGATACCGGCGTCAAAGGGACTCATCCGGCCTTGATGAACAAGTGGCGTGGAAATAACGGAGGAAGCTCTCGCGCGTGCTGGTTTGACCCTTTTACGAATACAACTTATCCTGATGATGTCAATGGTCATGGTACTCATACAATGGGGACAATGGTCGGCATGGCCGGAGGCGATACTGTCGGCGTGGCGTTTGGGGCGCAATGGATAGCCGCCGCTGTTGTTGATAGAGGCGCGGGTGTTCAACGCACTATCGCCGATATTCTTTCGGCTTTTCAGTGGGCCGCCGACCCCGACAGCAATCCTGCCACATCCGATGATATGCCCGATGTTATCAATAATTCATGGGGGGTGCCGACCGGCTTTTTCGGCCCCTGTGACAATACTTTTTGGGATGCCATTGATAATCTGGAAGCCCTCGGGATAGTCTGCCTGTTCGCGGCTGGCAACGAAGGGCCTGCCGTAGGTTCAATACGAACGCCGTCTGATAGAATCTCTTCACAATTTAATTCATTTGCGGTCGGAGCTATAAACGGTTTGAATCTGGAGA
>JAAYTW010000201.1 GCA_012517955.1 Candidatus Zixiibacteriota bacterium
AATTTCCCAATGTTTGGTGTCCGGGATGCGGGATTGGAATAGTCCTGGGCGCTTTTATCAGAGCGGTCGATCGTCTTGCTATACCTAAAGATGAAATCGCTTTAGTTTCCGGAATCGGTTGTACGGCCAGGATTCCGGCTTATGTTGATTTCAATACCTTACATACGACACACGGAAGGCCTTTAGCTTTTGCGACCGGAGTCAAGCTGGCTAACCCAAAGTTGAAAGTGGTTGTTATTTCCGGTGACGGCGATATTCTCGCTATCGGCGGAAATCATTTTATCCATTCCTGCCGCCGTAATATCGATATGACGCTGGTGGTTGTTAACAATTATATTTACGGCATGACTGGAGGCCAATATTCGCCGACAACTCCATTGGGCAAGAAGGCATCGACAGCGCCGTATATGACGTTGGAACAACCATTTGACACCTGTAAATTGGCGATAAGCGCCGGAGCCTCATTTGTGGCGCGCGGTACCGTTTATCACGCGACGCTGTTGTCGAATTTAATTGAAAAGGCTCTTCAAAAAACAGGCTTTTCGGTGGTTGAGGCAATGTCGAACTGCCATACTCAATATGGCCGCCAAAATAAAGAAGGGACTGCCACCAAGATGATTTTGGCTCAGAAAGAGTTGGCGGTACCGGTTTCCACCGCAGCCAAGATGACCCCCGAACAGCTTGAAGGCAAATATATAACCGGTGTTTTGGCCGATATCGAAAGACCTGAGTACATTCAACAGTACCAGATGTTGATAGATGGAGCGCAAAACAGGATTGTCGAATCGGAAGAGGCTCCCAAGCTGGCCAAGAGCCGCAAGCAGGAGGAGTAAAATGATAGGCGGTTCGTGGAACCTTATTAATATGGTGATTAAATGAAAAAAAGCGATAGCAACGATAGGTACGAAATAAGGCTTTCCGGTTCGGGAGGGCAGGGGTTGGTTTTGGCCGGAGTGATGTTGGCCGAGGCGGTAGGGGTATATGAAGGGAAGAATGTGGCCCAAACGCAAAGCTACGGTCCGGAGGCCAGAGGGGGCTCATCCAGGTCGGATATCACGATTTCCACCGGTGAAATATATTATCCAAAAACATCAAAACTCGATTTACTGCTCTGCCTTACGCAGGATTCTTGCGATAAATACTACCACAATCTCAAAGAGGATGGCGTACTGATTATCGATTCGGACATCGTTCGCCAGCCCCCGCCGCTGAAGACGGTTTATGCGTTGCCTTTCACCCACATTTCCAAGGAACGGCTGGGGACGTCTATCGTAACCAATGTCGTATCAACGGCGGCCAGTGTTGTCATATCGGGGGTTTGCGGTCGGGAGTCATTTCTTAAAGCCGTTTTAGGACGGGTTCCCAAAGGGACGGAACAGAAAAATGAGGCGGCCTGTAAACTGGGATTTGAGCTGGGACAGAAGGCGTTGAAAGGGGAGCTGTAAAGTGGGGCGAACGCTGGTTATTATCAAACCGGACGCGGTGGAAAGACATCTGATAGGAGAAATAATAAAACGGTTTGAAACCGCCGGCTTTATTGTCGACGGGATAAAGATGTTGAGGTTAAGGCCCGAGGATGCCCGTCGTTTTTACGCGGTGCATGAAGGCAAACCGTTTCTAAATGAGCTATGCGAATATATGTCATCCGGACCGATTGTGCCGATGATAATCAAATCCGACGGTGAAACATTCGCGAGGGTGCGGAAGTTTATAGGGGCCACCGATCCGGCCAAAGCGGAACCGGGGACTATTCGTCGGGATTTGGCCATAAACATGACCAAAAATTCGGTACATGCCTCCGATTCGTCGGAGAATGCCGAAATTGAAATTAAATTCTTTTTTGGCTGATGCAAATAGGACTGCCTTATGGGGGGCGAATCGAGCGTTTCGAAATCACTAACCTGATGGGCAGGTACCGTTGTGATTTCCCCCAACCGCTGTCCGCGGAGCAGCTTGAACGCCGGGTTCATGAAGGACTAAAAGATTATTACCCGTTATTAAAAGGCAGGCGGGTCCTTACGGTCGTTAATGACTTTTATCGACGCACTCCCAATGACCGTTTGCTTCACATTATTTGGGATTATATAAAAAGTGGAAAGATTATTATAGCTTCAGGCAGTCACCGCCGGCCGAGTCCGCGCGAACTAGACGGTATTTTCGGTTATTTTATGGGCAATGTTAAGGATAAAATTATATACCATGATTGTCATGACGAAAAATCGATGATAGATTTTGGAACGACCTCCAGAGGCACGCCGGTTAAATTGAACAAGGCGGTGGCCCAGGCCGAGGCGATTGTGACAATTAATTCAGTGGAACCGCATTTTTTCGCTGGTTTTACCGGAGGCCGTAAATCTATCGTGCCCGGGTTGGCATCGTTCGAAACGATTCAAGCTAATCACAAATATGCCAAAGACATTAAGGCGACCACCCTAAGTTTAGAAGATAATCCTTTGCACCAGGATTTAGAAGAGGCAATCGATTTGATAAAAGATAAATTGCTTCTGACGATTCAATGTATCACCGATAGAGAAGCGGCCATTATCGATATTTATTCCGGAGAGCTAAGAGCGGCTTTCAGACAGGCGGTGCTATCGGCGCGCAAACACTGCGTGATTAAGATTCCGCGTAAATACGATATTGTTATCGCCAATTGTGAACCGCCCCTTGACGCGAATTTGTATCAGCTTCAAAAAGCTCAGGAGCATGGCGGTTTGATGGTAAATGAAGGGGGCGTGCTAATCGTTATGGGGGCTTGTCCGGAAGGTGTCGGCTCAGACTACTTCATAAAATCGGCCGAAAAATATCCCACGCCGCAGAGTGTGCTTGAGCATGCCGACACCGACAATTCGTTCGGCATGCATAAACTCATAAAAACCGCGCGCCAGCTTCAGCATTATAATATTTTCTATGTAACCGGGCTTGACGTCGATATTGTCAGCAAAGTATATTTCAAGGCGTTCAATAGCATCAAGGCGGCTCTATCGGAGGCTTTCAGGATAAAAGGAGAGCAAGCCCAGGTTGCGATTCTCGAGGATGCCGGTTATTCTGTTCCGGTCGTGCAACTTTAAGCCTCTGCTCGCAGGTTTATGCTGGTGTGAAAGAGCTTGAGGCGTTAAAACTATGGTCACAATCGACCGGTGATTTGACGTCCATAATCGATTCAAACTAATCGTTAAATATGTCGGAACATTATGTCGGGTATTAAATGGCTGGAGCAGGCGTATGTCGAAACAGGATAAAAATGTAATTGTCGGAATAGTCATCATTGCGATAGGTTGTTTGTTGCTTTTCGATACATTTGGATTTATAAATATCGATTTCTGGCGTCTGGCCGGAAAATTCTGGCCGTTGATTCTTATAATAATCGGATTGGTGATTTTGCTCGATAGCGGTGCGAAGGCGAAGGCAGATGAAAAGCGAATTGAATCGGAATCAGGTTACGGCGGCGAAGTAGTTCAGGAGTCTACCGTATTTGGTCTGCTGGGCGATATCAAAATGTCCGGGCTTGCCAGCGTCCCTGATTCAATCGACAAATCCCTGCTGATTGGCGATATCGTAATCGATTTGTGCGGTGCGAAAATTCCGGAGGGCGAATGTCATATCAGCGTGTCGGTTTTAATAGGCGACATAGATATTTTCTTGCCTGCGAATTTTCCGGTTAAAGCCAATTTGAATTGCTTGCTTGGTTCAACCACGGTTGATAGGCGCAAATCGGATGGTCTGGCGGCGAATCTCGAACATGAAGATGACCAATATGCCAAAGCGAGTACGCGTGTTTATATCCATGGTCGGGCGCTGATTGGGGATATTTCGGTGACGCGCACAACATGATAAAGTGGGGAAAATGGCAAAATATAAAGCGGTGAAAGTCCCTTCAGATGGGTCACCGATAAAAATAATCGACAAAAAGCTGGTAGTGCCGGATAACCCGATTATCCCGGTTATCGAAGGAGATGGTATAGGTCGCGATATCATGCGAGCGACCCGGCGGGTGGTCGACGCGGCGGTCGAAAAACAATATGGCGGAAATAAACGGATAGTCTGGTTCGATATTTATGCCGGTGAGAAAGCCAAGGAAATTTACAGCGAGCCGCTTCCCGACGATACGCTAAAAGCCATCAAGGAATTTACGGTCGCGCTCAAAGGACCATTGACGACTCCAGTAGGCGACGGCTTTCGTTCCATAAATGTGACTTTAAGGCGA